>JAGCYZ010000044.1 GCA_017960545.1 Bacteroidales bacterium | reverse complement strand
TCCTGCAGGGAATTGAACTTATCCTGAAGGCTGAGGACTTTGTCAAGTAGTGTATTTTCTGCCATACTCTTTAAAACAACGTGCAAAGATAATAAAAATCATCCTATCCCCACTATATGCCTGATGGCAGTCTGGGCGCATACGCAACCGAAAACGGTTGGAAGATAAGAGATTGTCCCCACCTGGGACTTCTTGTTGCGGGTTTCCTCTATGACTATGGCTTCTTTCCTGGGCACCTCGGTGGAGAAAACTGCGGGGAAGCCAGTGCGGATGCCAAGGCGGCCGAGGCGCTTGCGGAGCATATGCGCAAGCGGACATTCGTAGGTCTTGGAGATGTCCGCGACGCGCACCGCCGTAGCGTCCAGTTTGGCGCCGGCGCCCATCGAGGACACCATTGGAACACCCTGGGCGAGGCAATACTGGATGAGGGATATCTTTGGGGAAAGAGTATCTATGGCATCTACTACGAACAGTTGCATACCCGGAAAGAGACCGCCTAGCAGGGCGCCCACGTTGTCTTCAGTGAGGTACTCTTCTACGGTTACAAGGTCCAGCTCAGGATTGATGTCCTTGAGCCTGCTGCCAAGGACACGTGTCTTTGAAAGGCCTACGGTAGAATGGAGGGCGGGAAGCTGGCGGTTGATGTTGGACTCTGAGACGCTGTCGGAATCTATGAGGGCGATGTGGCCTACGCCGGCGCGGGCAAGCATCTCCGCCGCCGCGGCGCCAACTCCCCCGCAGCCCACCACCGCAACCGCGGCGGCGCGCAGCCTGCCCAGGCCTTCCGGCCCCAGGAGCATTTCCGTGCGTTCAGTCCAAGCCATCGTCTATATGCTGAAGTTGTGGTAATGGGGGCCGAAGCGCTCGAAGGCCTGCCTGTCCAGCATCTCCCTGTCGTCAGGATGGGCAATGCTTATGAGAAGCTTTGCGCGCTCCTGCAGCGGCCTTCCGTAAAGGTCCACCTTGCCGTACTCCGTCACTATCCAGTGCGCATCCGCGCGCGGAGTGACTACGCCGGCGCCGGGGTTCAGTTCGGCTACTATCTTGTTCTTTCCCTTGAGCGTGCGGGATGCGAAGGCAGTGATTGATTTGCCGCCCTTTGACATTGTGGCGCCGCGCACGAAATCCAACTGTCCGCCGGTACCGGAGAATATGCGCGTTCCTATGGAATCAGCGCTGATCTGCCCGGTAAGGTCCACCTCCGTGGCGGAATTGATGGCCTTCATATGCGGATTGCGTGAGATTATCCAGGGGTCGTTGGTATACTGTATGTCCTTCATAAGCACGCCGGGGTTGTCGTTGATGAAGGAATAAAGTTCATTGCTTCCAAGGAGGAACGATGCCACCACGCAGCCCTTGTCAATGGCCTTGTTGGCACCATTGATTACGCCGGCCTTGATGAGGCGCATAAGGCCGTCGGCAAACATCTCGGTATGCAGGCCGAGGTTCTTGTGGCCAGAAAGCTGGGCGGCGAGCGCATTTGGAAGCGCTCCGATGCCCATCTGTATGCAGTCTCCGTCTTCCACCAGTTCAGCGCAGTTGCGGCCTATGATTTCCTCAGTAGGCGTAGGCACCGCAAAGTCCTTGGTAATGAGCGGAGTGTCATCTTCCACCAGATAGTCGAAACTGCTAATGTGGATAAGGTCTCCGTGGGCGAAAGGCACGTTGGGATTCACTACCGCTATCCTCAGCTCAGCGCTTTCAATGGCCGCAATGGAGCAGTCCACAGAGGTTCCAAGTGACACGTATCCGTTCTCGTCGGGAAGGGATACCTGCACCAGGGCGGCGCCAAGCTTGATGACTCCGCTGCGGTACAGGGCCTGGCTCTCGCCAAGGTGCACCGGCAGGTAATCCGCATATCCGGCATTCACGTTTGCACGTACGTTGGGCCCCACAAAGAAGCCCTGCTCCGTGAAGATGCCTTCATACTTGGGCTCCGAGTACGGTGCGGGGCCCTCAGTATGGAAATGGTGGAACTTCAGGTCCTTGACATCGCCTGCGTCCGCGCGGCGGCAAAGCGCCTGTATTAAAATGTGGGGGACGCTGGCAACGCTGCTCAGATGGATGTGGCTATGGGATTTGATATGGCTGACTGCCTCGTCTGCAGAAACAAATCTGGTTGGATTCATCGAAGTAAAATTCTATATTAGTAGGCAAATTTAAGAATTAATTGATGCATTCAAAAGAAGAAAAGCTCCAGGCCTTTGAGCGCCTGCTTGACATAATGGACCAACTGAGGGAAAAATGCCCTTGGAACGCCGCCCAGACAATGGATTCCATCCGCCCCCTCACTGAAGAAGAAGTTTATGAACTAAGCGACGCCATAGTGAAAAAGGACGGCGCCGCCACCTCCGGAGAGATTGGCGACCTGCTCTACCATATGGTATTCTATTCAAGGATCGCCCAGGAAGAAGGCTCCTTTGACATTGCCGATGCCATAAACAAGGTCTGCGACAAGATGGTTTTCCGCCACCCCCACGTCTTTGGCCCCGATGCCGGAAAGGAACTCACCGCCAAGGACATAGCCGATACCTGGGAGCTGGTCAAGGCCAAGGAGAAACACGGCAACAAGACCGTGATGTCCGGCATCCCGGATGCAATGCCAGCCATCCTCAAGGCCCTTTCAATGCAGGAAAAAGCCCGCGGCTGCGGCTTTGACTGGGAGAAGCGCGAAGACGTATGGGACAAGGTCCACGAAGAGTTGGGAGAGGTTGAAGACGCCTGCACGGAAGGAGACCCGGACCATATGAAGGAAGAGTTCGGAGACCTTCTTTTCGCCACCATCAACGCCGCGCGTCTGTACGGCGTTGATCCGGAAACCGCCCTGGGATACACCTGTTCCAAATTCAGGCGCCGCTTCACTTATCTTGAAGAGAATACCATCAAGAAAGGCATCAAGCTCACGGACCTGACCCTTGCCCAGATGGACGAGATATGGGACGAAGGCAAGGCTAAAGGGCTTTAGCCTCCGGAACAAAGAAAGAAAAGTGTACGCGCCCGTACACGCGTTCCTTAATAAAATTAGGATGCTCCTTGAAAGAGTGCTCGGAGCCGTGCTCCAGGATGAAATAGCACTCAGGGTGCAGTATGCCGGCCTGAAGGACCTTGTCAGGCAGGCTTTGCAGATTGTCCAGCGCATAGGGCGGATCCGCAAACACAATATCGAATTTCTCGTGGCACAGAGGCAGGAAATCAAAGACGTTGTCCCTTACCATTGTCACATTCTTCAGGCCCAGGCGGGCGGCTTCAGTCTTTATGAACGAAGCGTTCTCCCGCAGCATTTCCACGCAGTACACCCTTGCGGCCCCGCGTGAGGCGAACTCGAAGGCAATGGCGCCTGTACCCCCGAAGAGGTCCAGGACCTTGAGGTCCTCGAACTCGTACTCGTTGTTCAGGATATTGAAAAGCCCCTCGCGGGCGTAATCCGTGGTGGGCCTTGCCTTGTATCCTGCAGGAGGGTTTATGGAGCGTCCCTTGAGCACTCCGCCAATTATTCTCATAGGCGCTCGACGGATTTGACGTACCGGTAAAGGGAGAGTTTCTCTTCCCGGGTAAGCGGGGAAAGGAAGTAAACCGAGGACATCTCCAGATTGAGCTGGAGGGACTTCATCACATTGAAGATGAAATACTCAGCGGTGGAGAAAGCAGGGGCCCGGAAAACATTGGCGAAAAGGAGCCTCTCCCCTTCCGCAACCGCCAGGTGAAGCCATCCGTCTTTTATGGAAGCGGCCACCTTGTAATGCTCCGCACATCCCGGAAGGGCCTTGAGCACCTTGTACAGTTCAGGCACTTCCGCGCCGGCATACACCAGCGTGGACTCATATTGCGGAACTTCCGCAGTCTTTACTTTTTCCGAATCCTCCAGTGGAGCGACCTCAGAAAGAAAGCACCTTGGTCCTTTCTCATTGCATAAACGAGTAGGCACCAAGGTGCATTTAGGTATTTGATTCATAGGAATTACTCCCAGTTTCCTGCGTTGTTGTTAGGTGCAGTGATGCTTCCTACCTGAAGGCCCTCATAACGGTTCATATCCCTCTGCTCTGCATCCAGGTTGATCCTGAGCTGGTTGTCAAGACCCTTGAGAAGGGACTTGTAAGGCATCTTGGCCTCGAACAGCGGAACAGGCACGCCGGATACGGTCTTCACGATTTCTTCCATTATAACCTTGTCGCCGTTTGAGAACGGGATTTCGTCAAGGGTGGAAACGTTGAAGTCAGTACGGTCATTGAAGAGGGTATCCCTTACAGGGATCTTGTTGGCAACGGTGAACACCAGATTGTTGTCTCCTGCCAGATAAGCCTGGTAAAGAGCCTGGTTGAGGTCATTGCCCTTGAGATTCTTGAATGCGGGTGATTTCTTTACAACGTCAGTATGCGCTACTGCTACAGAGTCATCTGCAGAACCGATCTGCATGATAACTGACATGTCTCCTGTGTTGTAGAACTGCTTGAGAGAGTCAATTGTAGGGGCGAATTTTCCGGTCTCGCCTTTGTAAGCCACCTGAAGGGTACGGATGTCCTTCATCTGCTGCACTGCTACAGACTGGCGGAAATCCTTTTCCTTATTGAACCTTACAGGCTGCATGATACTGTTGACAATAACATACACGAGAAGGGCGATAACGGCGGGAAGTACCAACCAAGTCAAAAGAGATTTTAATACCTTGTTCATATTTTGTTTTTTATTTTGATTCTAAATCTTGACAAAGTTACATAATTCATTTCTGAAATGCAATTATTCTTGTTAAATTTGCGCTGGAATTTTTTGGAAAAATGCAAGCGGTAACCTCCCAGAAGACGGCGATACTCAACTCCCTGATAGATAAAGCGGATGTGGTCTCCATTGTGACCCACGTCCACCCGGACGGGGACGCCCTGGGAAGCGGTCTGGCCTTCAAGCTTTACCTGGAGCAGGTACGCCGTAAAACGGTATTTTTCTGGTACGAGGACAATTACAGCCACGGGCTGGATTTCCTCTTCACTCCGTCCGAGGCTGAATACCTGGATTCCCTCAGGAAAGACGACCGCAAATACAGGAAAGCATTGCAGAATGCGGACCTGCTGATCTGCGTTGACTGCAGCGGCCTGTCGCGCACCGGAGACATCCAGAAACTCTTCCAGGGCACAAAGATGCCCAAGGTGCTTATAGACCACCATCTTTCCCCCGATGCGGACGCTTTCGACCTCTGCTTCTCAGAAACTGAGATATCCTCTGCCAGCGAGCTCTGCCTTCAGGTGCTCAAGTCCTTGCCGGACATTGACGGAGACACATCCAAACTGCCTCTCCGCTGCCTGACGGCCCTCCTGACCGGCATAACTACGGACACGAACAACTTTGCCAACTCCGTTTTCCCCTCCACCCTTACCGCCGTTTCTGAGCTTATGGCCTGCGGAGTGGACAGGGACAGGGTCATAGAGCACGTTTACAACGAATACCCGGAAGGCAGGATCCGCCTCATAGGCCACCTGATGGACAAAGGACTCACCATCACCCCGGAAGGAGTGGCCTATATGGTCCTCACCAGGAAGCTGCTCCGCAAGTTCCAAATAGAGGAAAGTGACACCCAGGGCATAGTGAATATGCCCCTGGCGATCAAAAATGTGCGGATGAGCATTCTCCTGCGCGAGGAATTCCGCCAATTCCGTGTATCTTTGCGTTCAAAGAAAGGAACTTCCGCCAACCGCTTCGCCGTGGATTATTTCCACGGAGGCGGGCACGAGAACGCGGCCGGGGGCAAACTGCTTATCCCAAGGGACATTGTCTTCAGGGCAAAGGCCGCCTCTTACATAGAGAAGAGCGCCAAGGCTTTCTTTGAGAAGGAGGACAGCCTATGAGAAGGATCCCCGCATTGATAGCAGCCGTCCTTCTTGCCGTATGCTGCGGCAAGGATGACCCGGGCTATTCTTCTCAGGTGACTGACATAAACAAATACATTGACAGCCAGCTGGAAGACCACCCGGAATACACCGTGGAACGGGACGGAGACATAGCCAGGCTTACAGTGGTCCAGGGTGAAGGAGCCGCCGTGAACGGAGACGGGCTTGTAAAGCTGTTCTACGCCGGATACAGATTCACTGGAAGCATAAGCGCATCCAATCTTTTCGCCACCAACCAGGAAGATGTGGCAAGGTCTGCGGGCTGGCAGCTGACCGGTGTGGATTATGAGAACGGCGTGGTGCTGGACCTGTCTGACAAAAGTATCCTGGAAGGCCTCAGGAAAGGCCTCAAAGGTGTAAAGCCGGGAGAAGAGTGCTATATTCTCTTCCCCGCCAGATACGGTAACGGAAACAAGGTCGCAGGCACGATTCCTGCAGGTTCCGCTCTCGTTTACCGGATATGGGTAATTGACATAGAAAACGAATAGGACATTATATGAGAAACAAACTTATACTGGTGCTCGGAATGGCAGCCGCCCTTGCGGCAGGCTGCGCTAAGAGCCCCAAAGAAGGCCCCAACGATGCGGAGATCCGTTATTTTGAAAGCTGGGTCATAGCCCAGAAGGCCAAGCATCCGGAGTATCTGTGGAAGGAGACCCCTCTGGGAAGTTTCATCCTTGAAGACACCCCTGGCAACGGAACCCTCATAGGCGATGCGGAGGCAACACCTTTCGTATTTCTCAGATACACGGTATCGGACCTTAACGGCAATATCATCTCCTCTTCTGAAGAGGATGTGGCCAAGCAGATCGGAACTTACAAATACGTCAACTATTACGGCCCCCGCACCTTCTACCGCAAGACGGACGGACTGTCCGGCTGCCTTGCAGGAGAGGACGAGATCTTTACAGGAATGAGGGTGGGCGGATCCAGGAAAGTGGTTGTTCCGGGCTGGCTGCTCACATCGTCCAGATATGACACCAAGGCGGAATATATGGCAAAGAAGGCCCAGGAATCGGCCATCTATGACATTACCGTACTGGACTCCACCACCGATATGGGCAAATGGCAGGCGGACTCCATCGAGGCCTACCTGCGCCGCGTTCACCCGGACGCATCCCTGGACACCACCGGCAAATACGGTTTCTATTATTATCAGATAACCCCTCCCCCCGCAGATGCGGCGGAGATCGGGGAGTCAGAGAAGGTTTACCTCAACTACACGGGCTTCCTGCTCAACGGCCACATCTTTGACAGCACTGACGAGTATATCTGTAAGGACAACCATCTGAGCAAGACTTCCTACGGCCCCGTTTACGTCAACTGGAAGAAAGCCGAGGAATATTCCAGCATCACAATGGGAGACGATGCCAGCAACCTTGTTGACGGCTTCACTTACGCCCTCTCCAAGATGAAGCGCGGCGAGAAGGGCCTTGCCGTATTCTACTCGGTATGGGGATACGGAATAAACGGCAACGAGCCCATCATCCCCGCTCTGAGCCCTATAGCATTTGAGATAGAACTTCTGCAAAAGGGAGAGGAGGAATAGCTGTATGGCTGGCTCGATAGCGGCTCCCACAGAGCTTGGAACCAAGAAAATTGGTTCACTGCTCAGAATGTACGCGGTCCCGGGAATCATCGCCCAGACCGCGGCTTCTTTGTACAATATGGTTGACAGCATCTACATCGGCCACATCAAGGATGTAGGTTCCTACGCCATATCGGGTCTCGCCGTCACATTTCCCCTGATGAACCTTTCCTCCGCATTGGGCACCCTTGTGGGCGTTGGAGGAATGACACTTATGTCCGTCCTTCTTGGCCAGAAGAATTACGACAACGCGAGCAAGGTGCTTGGCAACGTCCTTACCCTGAACGTGGCCATCGGACTGATCTTCACTTCATTCATGCTGGCTTTCCTGGATCCGGTACTGCGCTTCTTCGGCGCCAGCGACAACACGCTCCCCTTTGCCCGGGAGTATATGACCATCATTCTCATAGGCAACGTAATCACCCACCTGTATTTTGGACTGAACGGCGCAATACGAGCCAGCGGCAAGCCCAAGGTTGCAATGGGACTGACCTTGTTCACGGTTACTTCCAACGCCATCCTGGACCCCATTTTCATCTTTGCCCTGGGCCTTGGAGTCAAGGGTGCGGCCATTGCCACCATCCTTTGCCAGCTGATGGCCCTGACTTACTCGTTCCGCTTCTTCCTTGACAGGACCAGGGTGCCGCATTTCCCAAAGGGACTTTTCAAGCTGGACTGGAGAATAGCAAGGCAGTCCCTGGCCATTGGACTGGGACCGTTCCTGATGAATGCCGCGGCCTGTCTGGTAAACCTGTTCGTGAACCAGCAGCTTGGCAAATACGGCGGCGACCTTGCAATTGGCGCTTACGGTATTGTGAACCGCATCACCTTTATGTTCGTGATGATAGTGATGGGCCTGAACCAGGGGCTGCAGCCTATCGCAGGCTATAATTACGGCGCGCGGCAGTACACCAGGGTCAGGGAAATCTTTATGCTTACGGCCAAATGGGCCGTCCTCACCACCACCATCTGCTTCCTGGTTTCCGAACTGATCCCGGGCGCGGCCGTGGGGCTGTTCACCAATGACCCTTACCTTGAAGGCCTTGCGGAAAAGGGCCTCAGGACAATGAACATAATGATGCCCCTTGTGGGTATCTCAATGATTACCACCACGTTCTTCCAGTGCCTGGGAATGGTTAACAAATCCATCTTCCTGTCACTGTCAAGACAGCTCATATTCCTGCTCCCGCTCCTTTACCTGCTCCCGCTCAAGTTCCAGGAACAAGGTATCTGGATGAGTTTCCCTATATCGGACGGCATAACCATTGTCATCTCCATCCTGTTCGTTGCCGCCCTGTTCAAGAAATTAAGCAAGCTCAATGACGGAGACGATCCGTCCATCCTTGGCAGTAACATAAAATAGCGCTATGGAAAAGCACATTTTAATAACCATAGGACGGCAGTTCGGCAGCGGCGGCAAGCCCGTGGGCGACGCCTTGTCCCAGAAACTGGGAATTCCGGTGTACGACAACGAACTCATAACCGAGGCCGCCAGGCAGAGCGGCTACAGCCCCGATCTATTCATCCGGAGCGATGAAAAGAAGCGCAGTTTCTTCCTTGCCAACCTCTTTGGCCAGACCTCTGACGTCCGCAATATGATTGGCGACGCGGAACTGTTCCGCATCCAGAGCGAGACTATCCGCAACCTGGCTTCCAAGGGTTCGGCCATCTTTGTGGGAAGGGCTTCGGACTATGTCCTCAGGGATATGAAATGCCTGAACGTATTCATCACGGCGACAATGGAGTCCCGCATAAAGTTCGTTTGCGAGCGCGATGGAGTTGCCCTGGAAAATGCTCCCGGCATTATAGAGCGCAGGGACCGTATCCGCGCCAAGTATTACGATTTCTTCACCCAGAGACATTGGGGCGTGGCCTCCAACTACGATATTTGCATCAACCGCTCCACCCTTGGAACGGAAAAGACCGCGGACCTTATAATAGAGTTCGGGAAGATGCGCGGCCTTATTTAGTCAATGAGGATCAGATACAAAATACTCCTGCTGATAGCGGCGGTTGCTTCCGTGGCCTGGCAGTTCCTGCCTCAGGACGGCCCGGTAAACGTACCCGTGATCCTCAACCGGACCCTCACCAACGAAATGTCCGATGTGGAAGGCCTTGAAGACCTTGACGCGGGCATCGAGGGGTTCCTGCGCCAGTGGAACATCCACGGCGCCTCCCTTGCCATAATGCGGAACGATTCCCTGGTCTATGCCAAAGGCTACGGGCAGGCGGACAACGGGGGCGTGACCGTAGGTCCGGGCACCATCTTCCGCCTGGCGTCGGTATCCAAGCTCATAACGGCAATTGGCATAATGGTGCTGCAGGAAAGGGGGCAGCTGAACCTCTCCGACAAGGTGTTCACCCCCAACGGCGGCATTCTTGGGAACGAGCCCTATACCGGATATATTTCCGACAGGCGCTATTTTGACATAACCGTGGAGCATCTGCTGAGGCACAGCGCAGGCCTCTCCAGCAGTTCCGGGGATCCTATGTTCAGCACCCGCACCCTGATGCGGCGCTACGGCTGGACCGCTCCTCCGGATGCGGCCACCCTGTCGCGCCACGCCCTGTCGCTAAGGCTTCAGTTCGACCCCGGGACATCTTCCTCGTACTCAAACTACGGTTACCTTCTCCTTTCAATGATAATTGAGAAAGTGACCGGACAGCCGTACGAGGAGTGGATTTACGAGAATGTCCTGCTGCCTGCCGGGTGCTACGATATGCACCTTGGCGGCAACTCTTACGAGACAAAGTATCCGAATGAAACCCGTTACTTCCCTATGCGGAACGAGGCCAAGGTGTCTAAATACGACAACTCTCCCGTGATGGTGGAGCGCTGCTACGGCGGCAACGACATCACTGCGCTGAAAGGCGCCGGAGCCTGGGTGGCATCGGCACCGGAGGTGGCAAGGCTGGTGGCATCCATCGACGGAAGGCTCCAGGTACCGGACATTATTTCTGCTGGAAGCATCGCGGATATGACCGCCCCCACGGACAGCGTAACCTACGCCCTTGGCTGGATAGACACCAAGGCTACCGGCGAATGGACCCGTACCGGAACCCTCTCCGGCACATCCGCCCTCATCAAATATTACCCTGACGGGGAATGCTGGATAATGATAACCAACACCAGCACATACCGTGCGGCCCGCTTCACCAACGACATAGCGGCGCTGTTCGCAAAAAGCAGGGAGGAATTCTCCCCCCTGCTTCCTGAAAGAAATCTATTCTACGACGAATGATCTTACTTGACGAACATTGCAGCCTCTGCAATGGAGTTGAGCTTGGTATCCACGCTGTCAGCACGGCTGGCAAGGATACAAGGAGCCGTTGTTCCAACAAGCATACCTGCCTGCCTTACGCCGGGAGCCAGTTTTGAATTGGTCTTCCAGAATACGTTGGCGGACTCGATGTTGGGGAACAGGAGGCAGTCTGCGTCTCCGGCCACGGGGCTCTTGAGTTTCTTGATCTGTACGGACTCGGGGTCTATGCACACGTCAAGTGCAAGGGGACCGTCACCTATGCAGGCGCCAAGCTGTCCGCGGTCTGCCATCTTTGCGAGCATTGCACCCTCGATGCAGGCGGGCATTGAATCCAGCATCTGCTCAGAAGCGGCTACGAAAGCGATCTTGGGGGTGGCGATGCCGAATGACTTGGCAACTCCAAGGAGGAATCCTGATATCTTCACTTTCTGGCGGAAGTCCGGCTGGGGAACCACTGCCATGTCACTGAGGAACATAAGCTTTGGATAGAGGGGGTTCTCAATTACTCCTACGTGGCTCAGAAGGCCCTTTGCAGGGAGAAGTCCGGTCTCCTTGTTGAGGATGGCGCGGAGGAACTTGTCAGTGCTGCACAAGCCCTTCATAAGCATATCGCCCTGACCGTCGTGTACAAGCTGTACAGCCTGTGCAACAGCCTTTGCCTCTACGGGATTGTTGACGATGTCAAACTTTTCCACGTCCATTCCGTTCTTGAGGCATACATCCTTTATGAGAGCTTCGTCACCTACCAGGGTGGCCTTGACGAAACCCATTTCCACTGCCTTGTAAGCAGCCTCGATACTGTGCTCGTCAACGCCCCAGGCTACGACGAGTCTCTTACATACGCCCTTTGCTTTAAGCTCGGCGAATACGTCTTCGAATTTTGTGATCATATGTGGTTGATTGTTGATTATTCTTCTGATTCCTGCACAAGGTGCATTGTGTCACGGGCAATTACAAGCTCCTCGTTGGTGTTTACTACGGCAACCTTGATCTTTGACTCCGGAAGTGAGATGATGGCGTCAGAGTGGGCTGCGGCGTTGGTCTCATAGTCGAACGCAAGGCCAAGGAATGCGAAGTTCTCGCATACCCTGCGGCGCAGGCGGGCGTTGTTCTCGCCGATTCCGGCAGTGAAGACTATGAGGTCCACACCGGACATCTCAGCTATGTAGGAACCTATTATCTTGATGATCTCGTGGGTGAAGACCTTGAAGACCAGTTTGGCGCGCGCATCTCCGTCCTCTGCCTTGGCATTGAGGTCACGGACGTCTGAAGAGAAGCCTGAAAGGCCCAGGAAACCGCTCTTCTTGTTCATCAGCTCTGTCATCTGGTCAGGAGAGAGGCCTTCTTTCTTCATCACGTAAGGGACAATGTTAGGGTCTATGTTACCGCAGCGGGTTCCCATGATGGGGCCTGCGAGCGGGGTGAATCCCATTGATGTGTCAAGGCACTTGCCGTCCTGAACCGCAGTGATGGAACTGCCGTTGCCAAGGTGGCAGGTGATGATCTTGGAATCCTCTATGTCAAGTCCTGCAAGCTGGGCTCCCCTGCGTGCAACGAACTGGTGGCTGGTGCCGTGGGCTCCGTACTTGCGGATGTGATAATCTTTGTAATACTTGTACGGGAGGCCGTACATATAGTTGTACTGCGGCATTGTCTGATGGAAGGCGGTGTCAAACACCACTACCTGCGGAACTGAGGGAAGGACCTGCTGCATAGCCCTGATACCCAGGATATGGGCGGGATTGTGGAGAGGTGCAAAGTCACAGCAGATACGGATCTTTTCCATTACGTCTTCGTTGACGATGGCGCTTCCGGAGAAGAAGTCCGCACCCTGCACGATCCTGTGGCCCACGGCCTCGATGTCATCGAATGATTTGAGGACACCGCTGACGGGATTTACAAGTTCGTCCAGGACAAGCTGCATTCCCACTTTGTGATCCGGAATAGGCAGTTCCTTTACAACTTTTTCCTTACCTGAAGGCCTGTAGGTGTGCATTCCCAACTCAAGGCCTATCTTTTCCACTATTCCTTTGGCAAGAAGGTCGTAAACATCATCGTTCTTCATATCCAGAAGCTGATACTTGATTGAAGAACTGCCGCAATTGATAACCAGGATAATCATATTCAATTAAACGTTTAAAGTGAGCCAAAGGTACGCAATTCTATGTACTTTAGCAACAACTTGAACTATGGAAAAGTTATCAATTCCTTTCGCTGCCGGCGCCGCGCTGGGAGCGTTCCTTCCATCCCTCGCCGGCTTCCCGCGCGGCGCCCCCGCGTACGCAGGCACGTGCCTGTGCCTGTGTGCCCTGGCGATGGCCCTGATAAGCTATGATCCCGGGCGCAAATGGCTGTATCCCCTGCTCTATTTCCTGCTGGGGATGTTCTGCTATTGCTCATACGCGATCATCCCCCCAAGGATGGAGCGGACGCCGTGGCTGCGAGGAGCCGCGGTGCGGCTGCGGGAGCTGATACGGTCAATACCGTACAGCAACCCGCAGAGCCCCGCCCTTGTGTGCGCAGTGCTCACGGGAGACCGCAGCGGCCTGGACAGGGAGGTTACGGAAGCCTTCCGCGCAAGCGGGGCTTCCCACATCCTGGCCCTGTCCGGCCTTCATATGGGCTTCATCTATATGCTGGTCCGCAGCACTACCGCTTTCCTGGGCTACACGCCCGCCGCGCGGGTCGCGCGCTGCGCCCTGGGCATAGCCTTCGCCGTGATGTTCACCATTGCCACCGGTGCCAGCCCTTCGGCACAGAGGGCCTGCATCTTCATCATCCTGCGGGAACTGGCGGCCGTCAGCCAGGTCCGCAGGAGTCCTCCGGCGCACAGCCTGTGCACCGCCCTCCTCCTGCAGCTGGCCTTCCGCCCGGACTTCATTTCCAATGCCGGATTCCAGCTCTCCTACCTAGCAATGGCCGGAATCGTATTCCTCCACCCCGTGCTCAAGGGCTGGTTCCCCGCCCCGGACAGCATTGGCAAAGGACGGCTCGACCCCGCCCGGAGGATATGGGAAACAGCCTCCCTAAGCATCAGCTGCCAGGTTTTCACAGCCCCTGCCGCCTACCTCCACTTTGGGACATTCCCCAAATATTTCCTGCTCACCAATCTGATCTCGCTGCCCCTCACTTCCGTGATAATGGTGCTCTCATCAGGCGTGACGCTGCTATGGGGCCTTGGCATCTGCCCGGCCTTCCTCATTATGATCAATGAAAAAGCGATAGAAATGCTTATCTCCTCGCTGAGGATTATCAGCGGGATGTGACTTCGAACCCCGGCGACGCCCAGGACTGCATCCCATCCCCTCCGTCATATACCAGGAAACCTTCCAGATCCGGACGGGAAAGGATGAACTCTTCCGATCCCTCAAGGCCTATGACCATACAGTAAGTGGCGTAAGCGTCAGCCAAGGCGGCCGTAGGTGCCTTGACAGTGGCGCTGAGCAGGTTATGCTCTACAGGATAACCCGTCCTGGGATCTATGGTATGGGCATATTTGTGCCCGTCCTTCAAATAGAACTTCCGGTAGTTGCCAGACGTCACTATGCCCTGCGGCTCCGTGGAGCACCTGTGGATTCCCTGAAGGGCCTCTCCCGGAGTCTCGTTCCCGTCAACCGGACTGTCTATCCCAATTGTCCAGTTGCGTCCGGAAGGATTGCGCCCCTGGCAGAATATCTCCCCAATGTCCACCAGCATATCCTTCACTCCTATTCCGCGCAGGTAATCTGCCACCAGGTCGCAGCTGTAGCCCTGGGCTATCGCGTTGAAATTCAGTTTGCTGCCGTTAAGGGACATTGCCTCGGTAATAAGTTCCGGGTCCGGCAGCGAGTCCCTTGTGAAACCGAACCCCCACACGTCGAACAAGGGAGCCGCGCCCACGTCGAACGCCCCTCCCGTCTCCTCCTTCAGGGAACCGGACAGCTCCAGCAGGTCCCGGAACATAGGGGTGAGGGTCACGTCCTCACCGGCGTTGTACCGGCTCAGCACGGAATTCCTGTTGTATCCTGACAGGGTATTGTCTATGGCCAGCAGTATGGAATCTATGGAGGTTTGGATTACAGCGGGAGGGACCTTGACCCCCTTGAGGTTCAGTTTTACGGTATATGTTCCGCCCTGGGCGTACCCTCCCACGGCAATATACCTGTCTCCGGAACAGGACAGGCACAATAGTGCTGCAATAAAAAGAAAGAACCCCCGTTTCATACCGCCTTGGTAAAGTATTTGTACAAATTTAGCGGTTTTTCCATTTAAAATGTGCATATTTGTAAGTTAAATGAAATCTATGGATATCAGGAAAATATTGCTTATACCTTTGTTCTGCAGCCTGTTGCTCAACTCCTGCCAGGATAAGGAAGAAGAGACATATTTCACTTTCGACGGTGACATGCAAACCGAAGAAACCCTTCCTTCCTACGCAAATCCGGGAGATGTCATCTACGTGACCCCTTACGGCATAACCAAGGACCCGGAAGATCCAGACAATCCAAAGATCACATACTCCTTCATGTTCACCCCGGGAATGACATCAAGGGACACTATGACCACCTTCATCATCAGCATCCCTGACACCCTGTGCACGGCAAAGGTCCAGGTCTTTGCCTCCGCTCCCGGCTACAACACCTCGACATCTGAATACTCCATAGCCATAATCGACCCCGACGAGTCCCTGACAAACGTCACCCACAATCCCCAGGGCGGCTCCTTCACGGACCCCAGAGACTCCAGGGTTTACCCTTACACCACAATCGCAGGCCTTGACTGGATGACCAAGAACCTGGCTTACTGCGAGTTCGGAAAGGCTTACAAGGGCATCAAGGACCACGGTTACGAGGCTATGACCGACGTATTCGGAATGTATTACACCTGGGACCAGGCAATGGCCGCCTGCCCGGAGGGATGGCGTCTCCCCAGCGATTCTGACTGGACCGCCATGTGCCAGACTCTCACCGACACCGAACTCTCCCCTCTCAAGACCTTCCCCGGAATAGCCGGCAAACTGATGGCCAACGGCTACCTCAACTCTGAGAGGCTATGGATATACTACACCGTCTGCAAGCCGGAACCGGAAGCATCCTATATGAACCTGCTTCCTACCGGATACGCCAACAAGAGCGATGACGTTTACACCTTTGACAACACCCTGGGCTTCGCCGCCTACTGGACCTCAACGGAGGCCGACTCCCAGAAAGCATACTGCCGCTACCTCTACAACAACGAAAAAAATGCGGACGTGCAGGCACATCCGCTTTATAAGGAATTCTTCGCAACACCTGTAAGGTGCGTGCGCGATGCAGAGTAGTCTAATACCTCAGATCCGTAACAACATAACCATCGCCAAGGCCCTGGACATCAAGTCTGAAGCCTGATAGGTCTTCCGTAGGCTCCGAGTACTCAATGGAGTTCAGGTTGAACTTTACTAGGTTGTCGTCCAGAGGGTCAGTGAAGGTGCCGCTGAGGGCATTCCCGCTGTACTTGATATCCTTGGAATATTTCAGGAACTCCTGGAGGATGTTCTGGGCGTCGCCGGCATTCTCAATGTAAACCTCCTTCGCCTCAGTGTCCAGTGTCCAGCGGCTTTCCCCGTCGCAGTAAATCTCCAGGCCGTTTCCGCTGAAATGATAGCATTCTCCCTGAACTACAGCGTCACCTGAGAAATTCAGGGCAATGGGAACGGTTGTAGTGTAAGAATACTTGCAGGTGATTCTGTCGGTAGAGAAGCGGGCAAGTATTTCCTGTGCGTGCAGGCCGGCTGCGGCCAGCAGCAGTGTCATTGAGATCAATACTATGCGTTTCATTTCAGATAAGCTTTAAGAATCTTATCCAATGAATCCAAATCCTGTACCAAAACCTGTCTTGGCTTGGAACCATCCGGCGGACCCACTATTCCGGCGGCCTCCAGCTGGTCCATAATCTTGCCCGCGCGGGAGTATCCAAGACTCATCTTGCGCTGCAGGTCTGAAGTGGAACCCTTCTGGGAAAGCACCACCATACGGGCCGCCTCCTCAAAGCGCTCGTCTATGTCGTGCATATCAACCATACCGCCGCCCTCCGCAGTCTCGGACACGTCCGGAAGGTAGTACGGAACGTTGTAGGACTTCTTGTAACCCTGCTGGTTCCCTATGAAGGTTGTTATTGAAAGTATCTCCTTGCCGGACACGTATCCGCACTGGACGCGCTCTATGTCCGCTCCGGAATAATACAGCATATCTCCGTTACCTATGAGTTTTTCCGCTCCCGGAGTGTCCAGGATTGTACCTGAGTCCACCCTTGAGGTAACCCTGAAGGCGATCCTGGTAGGGAAATTGGCCTTGATCACACCGGAGATGACATCTACGGAAGGGCGCTGGGTGGCCAGGATTACGTGGATTCCGGCGGCGCGGCCCTTCTGGGCCAGGCGCACGATGGCGGTCTGTATGTTCCTGGCGGAGTTCTTGGCCTCCTGGGAACCGCCAACGGTCATCGTGAGGTCTGCGTACTCGTCAATTACAACCACTATGTACGGCATATACCTGTGGCCCTTTGTGGGCAGCAGGTGACGGTCCTTGTATTTCTCGTTATAGAGCTTGATGTTGTTCACGTATGCCTTGCTCATAAGCTCGTAACGGGCGTCCATCTCAACGCAGAGGGACTTGAGCACCTTCTCGGAATCCTTGGGGCGCTTGACAATGGCGTTGGCCTCCTCTTCCTCGTCGCTGTTGGCGGGGAGGACGGCAAGGTAATGCTTGAGCAACTGGCCATAGGCGGAGAATTCCACCATCTTGGGGTCTATGAACACGAACTTGAGCTCAGACGGATGCTTTGCGTACAGCAGTGACGCAACTATCACGTTCAAACCCACGGATTTTCCCTGGCGCGTGGCACCCGCAACCAGGAGGTGCGGGGCTTCCGCCAGGTCGAACACCTTCACCTTCTGGGTGATGGTGTATCCTATGGCAACGGGAAGTTCCGCCTTTGAAGTGCGGTACGACTCATCGTTCAGGAGGGCCTTGAGGGGCACTATCTCCGCCTTGTCGTTAGCCACCTCTATTCCAACGGAATCCGAAAGGGTGGTCACGCGCACACCCCTGGCGTTCAGGGACATTGCAATGTCCTCCTGGAGGCGCTTGATCTCCGCGATGCGGACACCCTTGGAAGGATAAACCTTGTACAGGGTGACGGTGGGGCCTACCTGGGCCACCACGTCGTCTATGGAAATCTTATAGTTGGAAAGGACAGCGCGGATCTTGTTGTTGTTGCGGTCCAGCTCATCCTTGGGGATGGTGTGCTTTCCAAAGTCGTGGGTTTCTAGCAGGTCCAGCGAGAAGAACTTGAAGTTGGGGAGTTCGTCCCTTATGTCAATGCGCTCCAGCTGCTGGGTGACCTGTGCGGAAACGGAATCGTCCGTGACCACGGTGAGGCCTGCGCCCTCCTCTTCTCCGCCTTCCTCTACGGCAGGCTGCGGTTCGGGTATGGGTTCTGGTACGGGCGGCCTGGCGGGAACGGGCTCCGGTTTTACCGGAGGCTCCACCGCTGCGGGGCGTACCGGCACGGGTTCAGGTTTGGGCTGAGTGTCTGTATCTTCCTCAACGGAATCGCTCTTGAAGAACTTCCTGAGCATTGCAGCGAACCTGGGACTTATGAGGAACAGCCATCCGCATAGCAGAAGCAGTATGATCACAGCTGTAAGAGCCTTGCCAATGAGATTGTTGGACCATCCTGTAAGGAAAGAGCCTAGCTGGCCTCCCAGGCCTGTCCCAAAGGCGCCGTCCGTGCCCACGAGCCCTGCAATGCAGGAGAACACCAGTGAACTGACGAACGCTCCGCTGAGGACCAGGAGGGTGGTCTTGAGCAGCGGCTGCTCCCACTTGTGCAGAAGGAGCCGTACAGCCAGCGCAAACAGGAGGATGAGCAGCGCCAGGCTTCCAAGGCCGAAACACTTGCCCACAAGGAAATCCGCAAAGCGGTATCCCAGCTTGCCGGCCGCGTTGTGCACCTTTACGCCTGTACTCATCATCTCCGGATTGGAGAGCAGGCTCATATCCGTCTTCCAGGTGAACAGGTAGGACACCGTGGAAAGCAGAGTGAACACGCCCAGGGCGGCTATAAGGATGCCCAGGATCCTTATGGCCCGGGCTTTCTGGTCTTCATCCCACTTCAGCTTCATCTGTTGTTGCTCTTTTTGTTGTTGTTCCTCCGGGAATTCTGGCGGTTGTTCCTGTTCTTCTTCTGGACTGCCTGGCCAACGTTAATTCCCATTCCCGGACGGGAGTAGGACATATCGGACGCTATCTTGGAAAGGGTGAGGTCCTCAGGGACGCGGATACGGTAGTCCGACATCCTTTCTATATCCTTGAATATGGTCTCGTCAGCTACGCTGTCCTTGTTCCAGATAAGGTACTGCTGGCGCATATAGATTGCCAGGGAGCGGATCATTGCGGTTTTCACCTCCCCTTCCTCTTCTCCGGCTATGAGGTCTATGATACTTTCTATGTTCCTGCCGTAGTGCGTGGCCCTGATGGGCTTGTCCTTCAGAGGGATGGGCACCGGCTTTGCCTGAAGGATCTCAGGCTTGGGGGCGGGATACGGCGAGTCAACGTCAAGGTCCAGTCCGGCTATGAGGTACAGGTGGTCCCAGAGCTTATGCTCGTAGTCTTCCTGCTGGCGCACCTGGGGGTTGAGCATTTCCATCACTTTGATAACCGCGCGGGCCTGTTCCGTACGTTTTTCGCGGTCCTCGATTTCCCTAAGCAATTCCACCATACTCAGCACGTTACGGCCGTATTCCGGCATCTGCAATTTCTCTCTCTCGGTATTGTAATACAGCTTCACGGAGTTTTCTTTCCCTTCCATCGTCAAGTAATCGTTTTATTCACACAAATATAGCATTTTTCACTTATATTTGCTTTATGGAAAAATCTAAAGTTTATTTCTCGGATTTCCGTACTCCGGCAGGCGGAGACGGTTTGCCCACCAAGCTCAAGAAACTCATCAAGAAGGCAGGAATCTCAGACATTGAGATGGACGGACGCTTCGTGGCCATCAAGATGCATTTTGGCGAACTGGGCAACGTCAGCTTCCTAAGGCCCAATTTTGCCAAGGCGGTAGTGGATGTGGTAAAGGAACTGGGCGGAAAGCCTTTCCTTACGGACTGCAATACAATGTATCCCGGATTCAGGAAAAACGCGCTGGAGCACCTGTACTGCGCCTGGGAGAACGGGTTCACTCCCCTCAGCGCCGGCTGCCCCATCATAATAGCGGACGGGCTCAAAGGCACTGACGACATAGAAGTCCCCGTCAAGGGCGGAGAATATGTGAAGAACGCCAAGATAGGCCGCGCAATAATGGATGCGGACGTGTTCATATCACTGACCCACTTCAAAGGGCACGAACTCACAGGATTCGGCGGAACCATCAAGAACATAGGTATGGGCTGCGGCTCCCGCGCTGGAAAGACAGAGCAGCACAGCAGCAGCAAGCCGGAGATCAACCCGGGCCTTTGCCGCGGTTGCCGCCGCTGCCAGAGGGAATGCGCCAACGGAGGACTGGAGTTCGATGCTGCATCCCGCAAGATGACCGTGAACTACGACAACTGCGTAGGATGCGGCCGATGCCTTGGCGCCTGCAACTTTGACGCCATAGAATTCAGCCAGGAAAACGCGCCCCAGCTCCTGAACCGCCGTATGGCGGAATACGCCAAGGCCGTCGTGGACGGCAGGCCGCAGTTCCACATCTCCCTTATCGTGGATGTTTCCCCCAACTGTGACTGCCACTCCGAGAACGACGCCCCCATACTCCCGGACATAGGAATGTTCGCTTCTTTCGATCCCCTGGCACTGGACCAGGCCTGCGTGGACGCCTGCCAGGCGTGCAAGCCTCTGCCCAACAGCCAGATATCTGACAACCTCAATACAGCAGGATTCACTGACCATCACGACCACTTCCGCAACTCCCGTCCGGAGACGGAATGGCAATCCTGCCTTGAGCATTCAGAAAAGATCGGCCTTGGGAGCCGATCTTACGAACTTATAAAGATTTAAGAGATTTATCTCTTGGATTCCTTCTCTGCTGCGAGTGCTTTGTTGAAGCAGTCGCGGCAGAGTGGTTCATAGACGTCCTTCTCGCCAAGGACCACAAGGTTCTCGTTCTTGACAAGACGGTGCGAATGATTGGCGAGGTTGCCGCACTTGACGCAGATTGCGTGGACTTTCTGTACCTCTTCTGCAATGGCCATAAGGGCCGGCATAGGGCCGAACGGATTGCCCAGGTAATCCATATCAAGGCCAGCGACTATCACGCGGACTCCCCTGTTGGCAAGGGTCTGGACAACCTTTACAAGGGTGTCATCAAAAAACTGGGCCTCGTCTATGCCCACCACGCGGACATCGGAGTCCATCAGGAAAATGTCGGTAGCGCTGTTGATTGGGATGGAAGGGATGGACTTGAGGTCGTGTGAGACAATGTTCTCCTCAGAATAACGCACGTCCACCCTGGGTTTGAAGATGGCTATCTTCTGTCCGGCGAACTGTGCGCGGCGAAGACGCCTGATCAATTCCTCCGTTTTTCCCGAAAACATCGAGCCGCAAATAACTTCTACTGAACCTGATTTTTTTAAATTTTCTGAAAACATTTGTTTACTTTTGTGATAGTCTATACAAAGATAATAAATTTGACGTTATGGAAAGGACAGCGGAGATTATTTTATCTGAAATAAAGGAATGCCTCAAGGTCGTCTCGGAGAAGCTTTCTGAACTGGAGGCCCTTCAGGCCGTGAATGAGGAGCCGGCACCGGAGCCGGTACCTCAACCGGAGCCCGTTCCGGAGCCGGTGGACCTTGACATTGACCTTCCGGCAGAGTATGAGGCTCCCGTGGAAGAGCCTGCTCCAAAGCCTGAGGAGACTCCCGCTCCAATCCAGGAAGAAGTCACCCCTCCGGAAGAGGAGATGCCGGTCAAGGGACCCGCGGTCCTGGACGTGGTGACACGTTCCCGCGCCTGGGAGATAGATATGCCGGGATCCCCCGTCGCAAACATCCTGAGCGCCATCTCCCTCAACGACCGTCTCCTTTTCATAAACACTCTGTTCAAGAAGGATCCCGCCCTGTTCCAGGATGCAGTAAAGGATTTCAACGCAATGGACAACCTGCAGCAGGCGCTTGATTACATAGCCGCCAACTATGCGGACTGGAACCTGGAATCCGACACGGTTTACCGTTTCATGATGGCCGTAAGGCGCAAGCTGAACTAGTATGCCGGGCAAGCTGTTCATAGTGCCCACGCCGGTGGGAAACCTGGGAGATATGACCTTCAGGGCCGTGGAAGTGCTCAAGGGAGCCGACCTTGTCCTGGCAGAGGACACCCGCACCAGTTCCGTCCTGCTCAAGCACTATGACATTCACGTTCCGCTGCAGTCACACCACAAGTTCAACGAGCACCAGACCGTGGACATCATCAAGGAAAAGATCCTTGCCGGAGCCAACGTGGCGCTGATAAGCGACGCCGGCACCCCGGGCATTTCCGATCCGGGATTCCTCCTTGCGCGCACCTGCGCGGCGGAAGGAATCACTGTGGAAACCCTTCCGGGTGCAACGGCTTGCATCCCGGCGCTGGTGTCCTCCGGCCTTCCGTGCGACCGCTTCTGCTTCGAGGGTTTCCTCCCTCAGAAGAAAGGGCGCCGCACGCTTCTGGAACAGCTTTCGGAAGAAAGCCGGACGATGGTTTTCTACGAATCGCCGTACAGGCTGGTCAAAACCCTGGACCAGCTGGCGCAGTTCTTTGGCCCGGAGAGGGAATGTTCCGTGGCCAGGGAAATTTCAAAGGTTCACGAGGAACACGTCAGGGGAACCCTCCAGGAGGTTTCCGCTTGGTTCCACGCCCACGAGCCAAAGGGAGAGATAGTCATTGTAGTTGCGGGAAAAAGCAATAAGAAACAACGAGGCCGGGAGATTGAGGAGAGAGAAAATGAACTCGACATTTAAGACCGGGGCCATCGCCCTGGCATTTCTTATCATCGGTTATCAGGTAGCGCTGTTCGTACACAAGGCCTCGGCCGAGGCCAAGGCACCCGCACAGCCTCAGCAGCGGAAGGTGGAAAACTTCCCCTTCGACCCCAACACCGTCAGCCTGCAGGACCTTCAGAGACTGGGTTTCAGCGAGAAGCAGGCCGCCAGCATCGTAAACTACCGCCAGAAAGGCGGACGCTTCCACCGCCCGGCGGACTTTGCCAAGTCCTTCGTGGTGGCGGATTCCGTGTTCAGAAGGCTGGAGCCGTACATAAGGATCCCGCAGATTGACATAAACGCGGCGGACTCCGCCGCATTTGACAATCTGCCCGGGATTGGCCCGTACTACGCCGCAAAGATGGTGGAATACAGGGAACATATACAGGGTTATTCCTATCCTGAGCAGCTGCTGGATATTTGGAACTTTGGGCAGGAGCGCCTGGACGGGCTCATTGACCTCATAGTCCTTGGAGAATATCTCCCGGAAGGGAGACAGGAGCCCTAATTCATTACAGGGATGACAATGGCAATCTTGTTGGCCTGGTTCCAGAGCCATATCTTGCCGGATTCCATCTTGGCAACCTCAAAGCTGAGGTTGTTGAGGGTGTGGTTGTAGTCGTCGCCGGTCCAGGTGACGCTGCCGGTAACCTGCTCGTCCTTGCCGCCGGGAATCTTGGAAAGGGTCACTACAAAATAGTCGGACATATTGTCCGTACTTACACGGAACTCCCTGCGCGCGTCGTTATAGCCCAGCTGGCAGGTTAC
>JAGCYZ010000043.1 GCA_017960545.1 Bacteroidales bacterium | reverse complement strand
GCGGCGGGAGCGGGCGCTGCAGGTGCCGGGGCAGGAGCCTGCTGAGGCGCAGCCTCGGGCTCCGCCTTGGGCGCTGCCGGCGCTACGGGCGCCGCTTGCGCTGGCTCCGCAGCCGCCGCGGCATCCCCCGCGGGCACACCCTTCATAAAGGCCAGCTTCATAAGCGTGAACTCAATGTGCAGCCTCTGGTTCACTGCAAGGCGATAACCCGCCTCGCACTGGTTGGTCAGTTCCAGACCGTTGTACAGGAACTGGAAGCTGCATTTTGCAGCCTGGCGGAAATAACTCTGCTTAAGTGTATCGGGATAATCCAGAAGGGCGTCCAGGCCGCCTGTCTTGCTAACTATCAGGTCCCTGAAATGGGATCCCAGGGAAGATATGAAGTACTGGGCGTTGAACCCCTTGGACAGGATTTCGTCAAAGATCATTAGCGCGGCGCCGTGGTTTCCCGCAAGGAAAGCGTCCACCAGGCGGAAACTGTACTCATAGTCCAGCACATTGAGGTTCTCTATCACGCTCTGGTACTTGATATCCGTTCCGCAGAACGCAACGGTCTGGTCGAATATGGTCAGCGCATCGCGCATCGACCCGTCCGCCTTGCGCGCTATCACGTGCAGGGACTCATCCTCTATCTCAACCCCTTCTTTGTCCGCAATGTCCCGCAGGTTGCGCACCATATCCATAATGCTGATGCGGTTGAAGTCATAGACCTGGCATCGGGACAGGATTGTAGGGATGACCTTGTGCTTTTCAGTGGTTGCCAGAATGAATATGGCGTAGGACGGCGGCTCCTCCAGGGTTTTCAGGAATGCGTTGAAAGCCTGGTTGCTGAGCATATGCACCTCGTCTATGATATAGACGCTGTAGCGCCCCACCTGGGGAGGGATCTGCACTTTCTCTATGAGGTCCCGCATAGCGTCAACGCCGCTGTTGGACGCGGCGTCCAGCTCATATATGCAATATGAGCGGCCCTCCGCAAAGGAGCGGCAGGACTCGCACTCTCCGCAAGGCTCCATATCCGGAGACGGATTGGAACAGTTTATTGCCTTTGCAAAGATGCGCGCGGTACTGGTTTTGCCTACTCCCCTTGGACCGCAGAACAGGTACGCGTGGGCCAGCTGGCCGCGGACTATGGAATTCTTCAGTGTCCGGGCTATATTGTCCTGGCCTATAAGGGTTTGGAAAGAACCCGGCCTGTACTTGCGGGCTGATACTATAAAATCTGACATAACTCACAAATTTAAGCATTATTTTGTGTATTTTTGTTCATATGAAAAAGTTTTACCTCCTTCTGGCAGCCCTTCTCTTGTTGCCTGTCCTGTGCTCCGCCCAGGCCAAGATTTACACCAAGAAAGTCAAGCTGAGCGACTTCCCCACAAAGACAACAAAGATAGTCCTCACCGGCAGCGATATGCTTGACGGTCCCCTCAAGGAAGAGATAGCCCGCCGCTGGCGCATCTCCCCCTACGAGTTCTGCACCCTTGAGGAATATGACAGTCTCAAGAAGGACGACAGCTACTACTTCCTGCGTATGGTGGACGTGAGCGGCGTAAGCGCCTTCGCCCTCTCCAAGGAGGGCCTGGAGGTCATAAACCTGCCTTACTGCACCAGCGGAAACCCCTCCGGACGGGAAATGCTCTACCTGCCCGCATTCATAGACATCCTCCAGGCCTACGTGATGGACTCCATCAATTCAGATATGACCGGCTACATAGGCCTCGCCAACTACTCCAAGAACCTTTACAAAGGGGCCAACAAGAAGATATTCATCTCCCGGGACGACCTCGCCACGGCAGTAGACCCCAAATGGGCGGAGAAAGACATCCGTGTCCTTGACGAGGACGACGTTGACGACGTCTTCCTTGAAGAGGACGAAGACTCCGTAGTGAGCTACAGCGTAGCCCCCGCGCCCGGCACAAAGAAGGGCAAGTGCTACGTCTTCCTCCTCAACGCCTCCACGCACGAACTCTACTTCTACGCCACCCACAAGGTATCTTCAGGCAAGAAGAGCGGCCTGACCACCGCCGATATGAAAATCATCTCCGCCCTCAAGAAGAAATGACCATAGGCAAGACCCCTTCCGGAATGCTGTACGCCATTAAGCGAGGCGGCTCCGCAGTAGCCTACTGCTCCCTTGGTATCCGATGTGGCACCAGGGACGAAGAAGGCTACCACAGCGGCATCGCCCACTTTGTGGAGCATACCATCTTCAAAGGCACCGCCAAGCGCAGCGCAGCAAGCATAAACAGCTGCCTTGACCGCCTCGGTGGGGAACTTAACGCCTTCACCACCAAGGAAGAGATTGTCCTCCACGCCACCACACTCAAGGAAGATGTCCGCAAGGCGATAGACCTGCTGATGGAACTCGCCACCTGCCCCACCTTCCCTGAAAAGGAGATAGAGAAGGAGAAAGGCGTTGTAATAGAAGAAATAATGTCCTACAAGGACAGCCCTGCGGACGACGTCTATGACAAGTTCGAGGAAATGCTATTTGAAGGCCACCCCCTTGGCCGTCCCATCCTGGGCACTGCCGCATCGGTAAGGAAAATAACCTCGGAAGAGATGCAGCGCTTCGCGCGGGAGAAATTCACCCCGGACAAGATGGCCCTTACCGTAGTGGCAGACCTGGACGAATCCCTTATGGAGAAATACATATGCAGTTTGACAAGACAATAGACAGGCACAACCACGAGGTCAACGCCGTGATTGGCGCCGTGGCCCCTTCCCTTTACCAGGAGAAGGAGCGCATAGCCGCCGTCCTCCTCGCCAACATCCTTGGCGGCCCCGCGTCAAACTCCATCCTCAATAGCCTCCTAAGGGAAAAGAACGGATGGGTGTACAGCGTGGAATGCTCCTACACCCAGTACACTGACTCCGGCATAATGGCAATAAGCATAGGCTGCGACAAAGCCAACCTGGACAAATGCATCAATGCCATTAACAAGGCCATAACAAAGCTCCAGGAGCAGCCGCTCTCCCCCGCCAGGCTCCGCGCCGCAAAAAAGCAGCTCATAGGCCAGATGGCCATCAGTTCAGACAACGGCGAGACGCAGTGCCTGGCTATGGGCAAGAGCCTGCTTGCCTTCGGGCGCATCAGCTCCTTTGAAGAGGACCGCGCCCGCATAGAGGCCGTCACTGCAGAGGAGCTGCAACAAGCAGCCCGGAGCATATTCGCCCCGGGCAAGATCTCAAAACTGGTTTACCTGTAGGATCAGTCCATCGGGTATTTCACGCCCCATTCCGCCCGCAGCGCATCCATCTCCTCCATAATGGCAATGGTCTCTGCGTGAGGCATATACGGCGATTCCAGAAGCCCCTTCTCCAACGCATCCTTGCACGCCAGAACCTGATGCTCATATCCCGTAACCTGGTTCTCTGGCGGGAAGTACTCGGCCACCAGCTTATAATCCGCATCGTAGATACGGGCCGCCTGCGGGCAGTTGGTATTGTCTATGACAATATAGGCGTCATCTCCAACTATAAGGCCTTCCCTGTTGCAGCGTCCAAGGGCGCTGGAAACCAGGTTGGCCAGTTTTCCGTCGGCATACTGCAGGGTGATGGTCTCATACATATCCATTCCCGTGGATCCCAGAACGCAGGTGGAGTCCGTCTTGACTATGTCCGTACCAAAGAACATCCTGGCAAAATTGAGGCAGTAAACTCCAAGGTCCAGGAGCGCGCCGCCGCAAAGGTCCGGGCGCAGTATGCGCTCCTTGTTCTCCATCGCATAGCAGAGACTGGCGTATAACATACGGGGGCGGCCTATCGCTCCGCTCTTAATCAAGTCCATCACTTTAAGGGACAACGGCATATAGCGTGTCCAGATAGCCTCAGTGATGAATATTCCCTTGCTCTCCGCCAATGCTATGAGTTCTTTGGCCTCACGGGCGTTGGCGGTGAAGGCTTTCTCGCACAATACGGGTTTTCCAGCCTCTATTGCCATCTTGGAATGTGCAAAGTGATGGGAATGCGGCGTGGCCACATATACCAGGTTCACTTCCGGATCCTGCAGCATCTCTTCATAGCTGCCATAAGCCTTTGGGACACCCCATTCCTTGGCAAAGAATTCAGCCTTCTCCAAATTCCTGGAAGAAATCGCATACAGTTGCACCTCCGGATTATTCAGCCCGGTAAGGGTTTCAGCCATCTTGTCGGCAATCCAGCCGGCTCCGATGATTCCTAATTTGATGGTCATAATGCTTCTTAATTATATATCTAAATACTTGTATCCCATCCTTTGTCACTTTTCAAAGTGTTGCACTTTAGAATAGAATCCGCTATGCCGTTTTTATCAAAGATATTAACTATCTAGAGGTTGATTAAGGTCTCCTTCTATCACAGTCCCATCAATAAGGTGATATAGTTTGCGGCCAATGAGATTGTTTTCTCTATAATCTTGGCCACCGTATAGTTTCAAATAATCGAATTCTTCCTCTTTTAGTTCAAAGCGCTTCATATTAACGAGTGCTTTTATGCCGTCCAGATTTATCATCTGGGTAATTACAATTATACCATTAATCCAAAAAGACCCTAGAGTGTACTCAGCAACATCATCAACGATATCGACAGGGAATTCAGGACAATGATAGGCTGTGAATGTAACCAAAGTGCCTTGATCTGGGGTTAATCCAATACTGACATTCAGCGCCGTTGGAGTATTTCTTTGTTTGGGAATACTATCAATATGGGTTATAAAGTCCTCAAAACATTTTTCCAAAGAAGATATATTGAAGAGTGGTATTTCCTTTAGGTCGTTATCATCATAATAGATGGGAATTTCTGTGATGGTAACTTCATCATTGTTAATGGACAGATCAAACTGGCCCTCTATGTCAGTATCCGGAATGCATAACAATACTTCAAAATGCAGGGTCCCAGAATCACTCATTCCCTTATAATCAAAGCTTGATACTGAATACTTTGGCTTGTTATCTTTAAGCCATCTATCAAATGTATCTCGGCTAATCTGGTACTCTTTATTTATGCCTTCCTTGTGTATCTGTAATAAGACCTCACGACACCTGAACGTGTAATGGTCATTTTCATTTCCGGCAAATTGGTCATTGTCCCTAATCTCATATTTGATTCTACAACCATTAATAGTTGTATCCTTGATGACATCATCTTCTCCTATAATCTTTTTCCCAGTTCCAATATCGTCTTCGCTACGTAAAAATACCCCATCAGAGAGATCCTTAACAGAATTCGCAGTTGAAGAATCTTTAACTTCAGTCTGTCTGTGATGAACACAACTCGTCAGACAGAAAGAGACCATAACAAGGTATAGTACTAGTATTATTGGATTATTGTGATTCATAAACAATTCTTGGCATATATATCATAGTTCCACAATGATCGATATAAAACCCTTCAATTTTAAAAAGCGAGGGCGCTTCAGCAGTAATTATTGCAGCTTCAATTATTCCCCCATCTATTGTTGGTGCAAGGAATAATTGAGGATCTATTAAATCACCATTCGCAACAGGATTAACCAATTCTCCATCAATACGCAACTCGTAATGAAGGTGCGTTGTGTATTTATTCATAATACCAGACCCAGACCCTCCCATCGTTCCAATCATTTGACCTTCAGATATCACTGTTCCTATAGTGAGTCCTTCATCAATACTATTAAGATGCATATAAAAAGATGATACTATACCATCCTCAGATGTTATTTGGATCCTATTTCCCCCTGAGTTTAAATCCCCAGATTCAATCGATACTATTCTCGTAATAATTCCATCATGAGTTGCAAAAATAGGCGCATCTAAATCCGTGTTACCTCCACCGCTAAAATTAATGTCAAGACCTAAATGCCTTCTAGAGCCCCGTAGTTCACCAAAATTATTCTCATGTTTTCTGGTATATTCTTTATATTTTTCGTTTACTGGCCATCTACGCTTTCCATTAGGATCAAAAAACGTGAATTCTAATTTGAAGTGCAACAAACCTCAAAATCAAAGTTAAATAATTGTTTACAATATTCCAACGATGTCCTGTAACCCAGTGACTTACGGGGCCTGTGGTAGCCTCGCATGTCGCAGTTCCTGTGTATCTCACGGCTCACCGTGCCTGTACTGACCCCGATTACTTCTCCTATCTCCCTCATGTTCATCGGTGTCTGCAACAACAT
>JAGCYZ010000042.1 GCA_017960545.1 Bacteroidales bacterium | reverse complement strand
GTCCTATCACACTGACTATCAGGGAGCCAGCCTAACCATACGCAATAACATAGCATTCCGCGGTCCAAACGTATTCATCCTTGCCTGTGCCATCATCATAGCCTCCGTTGGGTTGAATGTCAATTCCATCCCCGTAATCATTGGCGCCATGCTCATCTCCCCGGTGATGGGCCCTATCCTGGGCTTCGCCTTCGGACTGGGCACCAACGATATGGGCCTGGTTAAGGAATCGCTCAAGAACTATCTGGTAATGGTGGTCATCAGCATCCTGGCATCCACGCTGTTCTTTGTCCTCTCCCCTCTCAACCTGGAGAACCCAACTGAGCTCCTTGCGCGTACTAGGCCTTCCATTTACGATGTGCTCATCGCCCTTTTCGGCGGCTTGGCGGGAATCCTTGAAACCTGCCGCAAGGACAAAGGCACCGTGATTTCGGGCGTAGCCATAGCCACGGCGCTTATGCCTCCGCTCTGTACTGTTGGCTACGGCATTTCAATGCTCAAGCTTTCCTATATACTGGGAGCGCTGTATCTCTTCCTCATCAACAGCATCTTCATAGCGCTGGCCACCTTCGCCGCCGTGAAGTATCTGCGCTTCCCCTCCGCATCCGAAGGCACAAACAGCAACAAGGTGATGCCCTCAAGGGCGGTTGCCGCCATCCTGCTCATTATCATTGTGCCCAGCATCTGGTCCGCCGTGCTGATGGTTAAGGAGAACAACTTCAACATTCACGCAGAAAAGATCGTCTCGGAGAACAAGGCCATAGGAAGGGGCTTCATTTACGACTACAACACTGACCTCAAGAGCAAGCCTGCAGTCCTCAATCTCTATATGGCGGGCGAAGCCCTCAGCGACGAGGCCAAGGAAAAGATTTACAAAGATGCCGAAGCCTACGGCATAACCCGGACCCAGATCCAATTCCACGAGGACGCTTCCCTGCGGAATGAAATAATGTCCGAGTCCGAACTCATCAACACCATATACGAACGCAGCGACCGCCAGATCACAGCCCTTACGGATTCAATAGCCTCGCTCAGCTCTGTTCTGGAAGGATACCGGGAGAAGGAACTGCCCATAAAGGACCTCTCTGCCGAACTGTTTGCCCAATACCCTGACATTACAAACCTTACGCTTACCAGGGGCGCCAGCATAAACTCCGGCTCCGGCGAGTCCAAAGAAGAGATCGTGGCCATAATCTACAGCCGGAGGACCCTGGAAAGGGATATAGTTTCCAGGATTGAAAGATGGCTTAAAGTAAGGCTTGGCACCGACAATGTAACCGTAACGGAACAGATTACAAGAGAGTAACACTTTTAAAGTAATCTCCATTTGTGCGCTTAATAAATGTAACTATAACCTATATAAATAATTTTAACCTAAAAGATTATACTATTGAGAAACTTGTGCGTATTTTTGTAAGTGAATGCCTGTATACGGCCTGAACCCCTATGAGAACCAAATGCAGCACCAGTTTCACGCTTGACCGTAGGCTGGACAAGGACGGGCAGCCCATATTGAAGAACCTGCCCATTAATATGGACTTCACCTTCAGCGGCAAGCGTTTGCGGTACTACACCGGATACCGCATAGATGCAGACAAATGGCTGGATGTCAAAGAAACCGACCCACAGACCGGTGAAGTCTTTCATATCCAGCAGGTAAAGCGCGGAGCCCGTAACAAGAAAGGAGAAACAGCCTCCGAGATCAACAAGCGCCTGCTCCTGCTCAAGTCCCTTATCACCAAAATCTTCGTAGAATCCGCAATTCTGTACGATGAAGTGAGCGTGGATTATTTGCGCGACGTACTTCGCGCAACACTCCACGAGAAACTCACTTCCGGCAAGCGCCAAGGCACAGATGTAATGAGTGTTTACAAGCGCTACGCCCAGGAGGCCGAAGTCTCCCCCGGCAGGCGGAAACTCATAGTCACCGCCCTGAACCATACGGGACGCTTCGTCCACAGCCAAGGACGCAGACTGATCTATTTTGACGAAATCACTCCCTCCTGGGTGGAATCTTTCTGGAGATATCTGCTTGGCGATGACTACCTTAATGACGAATACAAGAACCTTAAAGCCCCCCTTCGTCCCAGAAAGAAATGCCGCAACACCGCCATCAGCATAATGCGCGGATTCAAAGCTTTCGTGAACTGGGCTTCCCTCCCCCAGAACGGCGCCCTGATGAAAGGCAATCCCTTCAGTTCGTTTTCCATCCCTTCAGAACAATACGGCAGGCCCGTATATATCACAAAAGAGGAAAGGGACCATCTTATGTATGCGCCAATGCCCTCAAAGAGCCTGGAGCGCACCAGGGATATATTTGTTTTCCAATGCCTTACCGGATGCCGCATAGGTGACCTTATTCATCTGACCAAGGACAATATCAAGGACGGGGCAATTGAATACATCCCGGTGAAGACACGCAGCCAGAGGCCTGAGGTTGTCAGGGTTCCGCTCAGCGAAAAGGCACGTGAGATCCTGTCCCGATACAGCCTTCCCGGTGACGCCATACTGCCATTCATTTCCAATCAGTTATATAACGTCCACATTAAAGAGGTGTTCCAGGCCGCCGGACTGAACAGATTGGTAACGCGCCTTAACCCCCTTACCCAGGAAGAAGAACAGGTACCTCTGTCCCAGATAGCCACTTCCCATATGGCAAGGCGCACATTTGTGGGAATCCTCCATAAACAGAACATCAAAAACGAGGTTATCGCCTCTATGAGCGGCCATTCCAAGACCTCCAAGGCTTTCAGCCGCTACTATGACATTGACAGCGAGACCCAGGACAATGTAATCAAAAACTATCTCGATTAGTCCTTTTTTATTGGCAGAATTCCTGTGCGTCTTTATGAACGTATTGTTATTGATTACAATACGTATAATCTGTAACTGAAACGGTTACAGCGGAATCCATATAATCTGGATTGGATTACTAAAGGTCTGAGTGCAAAGGCAACGTTGTCATTCGACTATACCGATATGTATCAGAAGAGGTATAGCAAGACTTACGCTACATATGAGTTGAACGACCGCGCCAACTACAAGTACCAGAGCGCTTACAACCAGTTCAACCTTGACGGCGTTTACTCCATGGGCTCAAGCCATAACCAGAACATGAAGGTTTACATCGAGGCACAGGTCAACTATGCACGCCAGTTCGGCAAGCACAACCTCTCGGCCATGATGCTTTACAACCAGAATGACCAGAAGGTGATGTCCCAGCTCCGCCGCCGTTACCAGGGACTCGTAGGACGTATCACTTACGACTACGACAACCGCTATATGGCAGAGTTCAACGCCGGTTACAACGGATCCGAGAACTTCCAGAAGGGAATGCGCTTCGGTTTCTTCCCTTCATTCTCTATCGGTTGGAGACCTACCAGCGAGGAATTCATGAAGGGCACATC
>JAGCYZ010000041.1 GCA_017960545.1 Bacteroidales bacterium | reverse complement strand
TGTAGCCGGCCTGTATGAGTTCAACCGTCACGTGGCTGCCAATGAATCCGGCGCCTCCTGAAACTAATACCGTAGGGGTCATCTTTTGTTTTAAATCTTGCCAAATATAGATAAATTTGCGGGAGTATGAAAAAAATCTGCTTCTATTTGTGGCTATGCGCGGTTGCCTTTGCGGGCAGCGCCCGCGCCCAGGGGGCCCTTGACGGGGCCGTCTGGGGCGCCCTGGCGGTGCGCGCGAACGGAGACACCCTGCTGGACGTACGCAGCGGCAACCTGATGGTTCCCGCCTCCAACGTCAAGATAATAACCGCAGGGACCGCCCTGGAAACCCTTGGCAGGGACTTCCGCTGGGACACCAACCTGGCATACAGCGGAACCTTGGAGGACGGAGTGCTCAAAGGAGACATCTATATAATTGGAGGAGGAGACCCCACCATTGCCGCCGGCGGAGATGCAGATGCCGTATTTGCCCAATGGCGTGAAATGATGCTTGCAAAAGGCATCACCGCCGTAGACGGCAACATCATTGGCGACCCACGCTACTATGACGGACTCCCCGAAGCCACAAGCTGGCAGTACGAGGACATTGGCTTCTACTACGGCAAAGGACCCGAGGCCCTCAACTGGTACAAGAACTCCCAGGACCTTAAAGTTGAAGCCGGTAAAGCACCCGGAGACCCCGTGAAGATAAGCGTAACCGGGCCTCAGCTGCCCTGGATGCGTTTTTCCCACAACAGCGTCACCGCCGCCTCCGGCACCGGGGACAAGCTGTACTACTACAACAGCGACCTGGCCCCCGTAGGCTCTATGCGCGGCACCCTTGGCTTTGACATCAAGAGCAAGAACGAGCAGACCTCCAACCGCTTCCCCGCCTACACCTGCGCATACTTCTTTCACAAATACCTCCAGCAGAACCAGGTAAACGTGACCGGCTGCTATGCGGACATCACCCCTGACGGACTCATCCGCACGGACCTAGACACACCCGGCACCACAAAGGCGGCTGAGTGGATTGAAATGAAGAACATTGGCAGCAGCTATTCCATACCCCTTTCCCAGGTGGTCATTGAAATGCTGCACACCAGCGATAATTTCTATGCCGAAGCCACCCTGCAGGCCACTGCCCTTGCCGTACGCGGCCACACGGACTTCGCCTCCGGTACCGAAGCCATAGAGGAATTCGTGGAAAACATAGGGCTTGACACCAATGGAATGCGGCTCAAGGACGGCAGCGGCCTCTCCCGCGCCAACTACGTCTCCCCCGCATTCTTCGTTTCCTTCCTGGACAAAATGATGGAAGCCCCCTCCTACAACGTGCTGCTTGAAGCTCTTCCCCAGCCGGGATACGGCACGCTGGCCTCCTATATGAGCGGCGCCCCGCAGAGCGTCAAGGCACGCGTGCGGATGAAAACCGGATCCATGGACGGCATCCGCTGCCTCAGCGGCTACATCCTCCCTGCCGACGGCAATAAAGAAAACACCATCATCTTCTCGATAATGGTGAACAACTCCACTGCCGCTTCCCGCACCATCATTTCCGAACTGGACCGAATGATACTTCGTTTAGCTCAATAATGTCATCCTGAGCCAACACAAGTGTCATCCTGAGCCTGTCGAAGGATCTAGATTCTTCGCTTCGCTCAGAATGACAAAGGGGAGAGTCAGAATGACAGGGGAAGGCCGCGGTAGAAATCCAGAAGCTTTTCCTGATAGACGGCCTCGTAGCGGGCCTGGAGGTAGTTTGACTGGGCCTCCAGATAGCGCGCGCGGGAGTCGTTGTACTCCGTGACGTTGGCCTTGCCGTTGTCGTACTTCTCGCGCGTGAGCACAAAGGCCTGCTCCGCGCTTTGCGCGGCCGCAAGGCTGCTTGTGCACTTTGCCTGCGCCGCCACGGCATTGTAATACGCCTGCTGTATCTCCTTGAAAAGGCTCTTTCGGGCGCTCTCCAGCTGCAGTTCCTGGTTTATGAGCCCTATTCGCGCGTTCTTTATGTTATTCCTTACGGAGAACCTCTGGAAAATTGGCACCCTGAGCGACAGACCTATGTACTGGCTGAAGTTCTTCTCCAGCTGGCTGCCGAACGAGGCGCTCTGCCCCAGGCTGTTCGTATAGAAATTGGTGCCTATTCCTCCGCTTAGCGACAGGCTGGGAAGGGCGGCGCCCTTTGCCCTGTCCACGTTGATCTTGGCCGATTCCACCGCCAGTTCTCCGGACAGGATAACCGGCTTTATGGTTACGGCCTGGGCGTAAACCGCCTCCGGGGACATCAGGAGCCCCGGCTGGAGCATAGATTCCGGCGGAGAGGCCACATCGAAGCCCTCCGGGGATTCGAGTTCCAGCAGCTGGGACAGGTCCAGCAAAGCCATATTGAGGTTGTTGCGGGCCTGGACGCTGCTCAGGCGCGTCTGCTCCAGCGAAGCCTGCTGTGCGGCCACTTCGGCGGAGCTGAGCTTTCCCGTGCTAGCCATTGCCTTAATCCGCTCCGTCTGCAGCGAATCGCGCGCAACCTGCTCCAGTGCCACCTGGAGGATTTCCCTGCTGTAAAGTATCTGGATATAGGCCTGTGCCACGGCCACGCGGATATCGTCCCTGGCCCTTTCCAGGGCAAGGTTCGCGGACTGGAGGTCCAACTTGGCCATCTTTATTCCGTTGCTTATGTCAAATCCCTGGAATATGGGCAGGTCCGCTCCAAGGGAGAACGACGTGCTTGTGGTGTTGGCGTTGGAGTAGGTGTTGTCCGCCGTTAGGCCTCGTCCAAAAGAGAGATTCTCAGAGGCGCTGGCGCTCACGCCCGGCAGCCTGCGGGACAGGGCCGTGTTCAGGTCCACCTCTTTCTGCTCCACGCCCAGGCCGCTCTGGCGCACGGATATGTTATGCTCCAGCGCGTAATCTATGCACTGCTGGAGTGTCCAGGCACGCTGCTGCGCCCCGGCGCCGGCCATCGCTGCGCAAAGCAGCGTTACAATTACCACTATCTTTCTCATACTACTCTTCCTCATCTACAATCCTGGGACCCCTTACAATGTCTCCGGCCTTGAGGCCTTCCGTAATCTCTATGTTCACGCCGTCCGAAAGGCCTGTGGAAACCTTCGTACGCTTGTACTTGCCGTCTTCTCCCTTCAGGAACACGTAAGTGTCCTCACTGGAGAAATCAAGGGCGCTTTCAGGAACGTAGAGCACCTGGCTCACGGAATCCAGGGCAAGTTCAGCATTGGCGCTGTAGCCGCTGCGGATGGTGACGCCATCCTGCGGCACTACAGCCGCCTTGATCTCGAACTGGTTGGCTCCGTTGTTCTCCACCGCCTTTGGCGATATATACTCCAGGGTGGCGTTGGACTTATAGTCCGACAGCGCACCAATGGTAATGGTCAGAGGCATCCCCTCGAACAGGGATCCCACTTCCGTCTCGTCAATGTTGCCGTCAAAGATCAGGTCCGACATATTGGCCACTGTTGCCACGGTGGTTCCATCGTTCATAGTATTGGCCTGGATCACGGAGTTGCCCACCTTTACGGGGATGTCCAGGATGAGGCCGGTGATGGTGGAGCGCACCAGGGTGCTGCTGCTTGTGGCGTTGGAGCGCGAGACGCCGTCGCGGATGACCTCAAGGGCATCCTGCGCCGCGGCCCGCTCCTCCTTTGCCTGGTTGTATGACTGCAGCACCTGGTCATACTCCTCCTGGCTTACGAGGTGCTGGTCGTACAGGGTCTTCTCCCTCTCGTAATTGGTGGTGGCCTGCTTGAGGTTGAGTTCCGACAGGCGCACGCGGCTCTCCGCGGAGCTCAGCTGGTTCATATCCGGAATCACCTTGAGCTTGGCGATGACCTCGTTCTCCTGCACCATCTGGCCCGCCTCCTTGTAGAGTTCGGCAATGATGCCGTTGATCTGCGGCTTTACGTTAACCTCGTTGCGCGGCTCTATCTTGCCCGTGATGATGGTGGTGCGGGTTATGTCCCCCACCGTCACCTCAATGTCCTGGTACCGTACCACTTCCGGACGGCTCTTCCTGTAAAGGAATACGAAAGTACCCAGGAAAACCACGGCTACCAGAGCCAACAAAATGTACCTGATAATCTTTTTCATATATCTGTCTTATTTTTTATTCATCCCTCATTGCGTCCACGGGCTTTATCTTCATAGCCCTGAGCGCCGGGGCGAGCCCTGCGGCAACGCCCAGCACCGCCAACAGCGAAGCCGCGGCTATGGCCGTCCAGAAACTTATCTGGAACGGCGCAGCCCCGAAGTCCGAATGCGCGGTGGCTTTTTCCAAAATCTCCAGTATGGCCACGGAGAACACAATCCCAATGGATCCCGCAACCAGCGTCAGCGTCACGCTTTCCGCTATTATCTGCCCCAGAATCTGGCCCGGAGTTGCCCCAATGGCCCTTCTGATACCAATCTCCGTGGTGCGCTCCTTTACCGTGACCATCATAATGTTGGATACCCCGATGGCTCCTGCCAGAATGGTAC
>JAGCYZ010000003.1 GCA_017960545.1 Bacteroidales bacterium | reverse complement strand
GTAGAAGTTCATCATTGAGAACAGACCCTTCTTCATTTCGCCGCCGTACCAGGTGTTGAGGATAACCTGCTCCTTGCTGGAAACGTTGAATGCAACGCAGGTGTCGGTGCGGAGACCGAGCTCCTTGTAGTTGTCAACCTTGGCCTTGGAAGCGCAGTAAACCAGGAAGTCAGGCTCCTGGTCGAACTCTGCCTGGTTCTTTGGACGGATGAACATATTGGTTACGAAGTGTGCCTGCCATGCAACTTCCATTACGAAGCGAACCTTCATGCGGGTGTCGGTGTGGGTGCCGCAGAAGCCGTCCACAACGAAAAGCCTCTTGCCGCTGAGCTGCTTGAGGGCGATGCTCTTTACCTCTGCCCATACGGCCTCTGACATCTCGTGGTTGTCATTGGGGTAGTCCGGAGTGTTCCACCATACGGTGTCTTTTGAGAACTCGTCCATGACAATGTATTTGTCTTTAGGAGAGCGTCCGGTGTAGATACCGGTCATTACATTGATGGCTCCGAGCTCGGTAAGCTGGCCCTTGTCATAGCCTGTGAGGCCGGGTTTTGTCTCTTCATTGAACAATACTTCGTATGAAGGATTGTAGACGATTTCAGTGGTATCGAAAATACCGTACTTTTTCAAATCGATGTTGCTCATGATGTATTTTTATGATATTATTTTTGTTATAAATTTCCTTTTGCCGAAATCATACGAAATTACGAAAAAATATTGATTAGACAAGCAGAAAATCCTTACTTTTGCATATAAAACGATTAAGTAAGTGACACCGTCAGAGGTACTTAAGGAACATTGGGGCTACGACGCCTTCCGGCCTATGCAACAGGAGATTATAACATCCGCCCTGGAAGGCCGCGACACCCTTGCCCTTCTCCCCACGGGAGGAGGCAAGAGCGTGTGCTTCCAGGTGCCGGCCCTGATGCGCGACGGCCTGGCGCTCGTGGTCACTCCGCTTGTGGCGCTGATGAAGGACCAGGTGCAGAATCTGCAGGACAGGGGGATAAAGGCCATTGCCGTACACGCCGGAATGAAGCGCCGCGACGTGGACCTCGCCCTGAACAACGCCGCGTACGACCCTGACTGCAAGTTCCTCTACGTCTCCCCGGAGCGCCTCAACACAGATTTGTTCAAGAGCTACAGCAACCTCCTTCCCATAAACTTCATTGTGGTGGACGAGGCCCACTGCATATCACAGTGGGGCTATGACTTCCGTCCGGACTATCTTCAGATAGGGGCGCTGCGGAGCGTGGTGGACGCCCCCGTGATAGCCCTCACCGCAACGGCGACGCCGCAGGTGGCGGCGGACATAATGGACAAGCTCCGCTTTGCCGAGCCCAACCTCCTCAAGACAGGCTTCGAGCGTGAAAACCTCTGTTACATAGTCCGGAAGGCCGAAGACAAGGCCGGACAGCTGCTCTCCGTGTGCAGGGGAGTGGAAGGATCGGGAATCGTCTATGTACGCAACCGCGCCGGCTGCGAAGAGATAGCCGCCTACCTGCGGCAGAACGGGCAGAGCGCCTCGTTCTACCACGCAGGCCTCGGCGCGGAACTCCGCGCCGCCCGCCAGGAAGACTGGAAGTCAGGGCGCATACGCATAATGGTATGCACCAACGCCTTCGGTATGGGAATTGACAAGCCTGACGTGCGCTTCGTGGTGCATATGGGCCTTCCTGACAGTCCGGAATCCTATTTCCAGGAGGCCGGAAGAGCAGGGCGCGACGGCGGCCTGTCCTATGCGGTTCTCATCTGGAACCGCTCGGACCTGCTCCGCCTGCGTCAGATAGAGCAGACCTCCTTCCCATCCCTGGAATACATAGAAGATATCTACCAGAAGATCCACCTTTACGCCCAGATCCCCTATGAGGCGGGCATCGGGCGCCAGATACGCTTCGACCTTCCCGAATTCTGCCGCAACTACGGCCTTCAGGCCCCAAAAGTCCATTATTCCCTCAAGTACCTTGAGCGCGAGGGCCACATCACATACGCGGAAGAGGTGGACCTTGACACCCGCATAAAGATAACCGTGAACCGCACGGACCTGTACGACGTGGAGTTCCCGGATCCGCGTATGGCAACCGTGATGGAGGAGATGATGCGTATGTACACTGGCATCTTCTCGTTTCCTGTGCCCATAGATGAAGACCGGGTTTCCTCCCGGTGCGGCGTGTCCATCCCGGAGTTGCGCCAGCTGCTATACAAGCTGTCGCTGGAGCATGTGATAAACTACATCCCTTCCGACCATTCCTCCGTAATATACGTCCATCACGCCCGCCTGCGTCCGGGAAACGTGCAGCTTTCGCCCAGGCAGTACGCCCTGCTCAAGGAAAACTACCGCCTCCGCAGCCAGGCTATGGAAGAATATGCCTCCCAAGATGAGGAATGCCGTCAGAGGTTCCTCCTGAGGTACTTCGGCCAGGAAGAATCCAAGGACTGCGGCAAGTGTGACGTATGCCGCCGCGGAAAAGGTACAAGGGATAAGATTAAGGCGTTCATAGACGCCAACCCGGGCTGCACGGCGGCGGACCTGGCAGCGTTCTGCGCCAATCCTGCAAACGGAATATCAGGTGACGTGTCCGCAATTGCCAGGGAACTCCTGGACAATCCCACGGCGGACTAACCTATGGTAAGGCCGTCGTATGCCAGATGGACGTGCGGCGGCAGTTCCTTCTCCAACTCCGCATACGCCGGCAGCAAATGGGAGATATGGGTTATGTAAGACTCCCTGGCTCCAACCTTCTCGAAGAATTCCAGCGCCTCTGTGAGCGAGAAATGGGAGAAGTGGGTGCTGCGTTTTACGCAGTTCACCGTAACGGCGTCCAGGCCGCGGAGTTTCTCCAACTCCGGATCCTCAATCAGGTTCATATCCGTGATGTAGGCTATGTTCCCGAACCTGAATCCCAGCACCGACAGCATTTTCTCCTTATGATGCCATCCCTGGATTGGAATCACCTCTACGGGAGGCAGTGGGTCGCAAAGCGCTGCAGGAGTCCTGTAATAGCCCTTTCCGGAAACCCAGTGAAGGTCGTCATCCTCTGCGGAGGAGTGCACTTTGAAAGGCTTGGAAGAATCTATCAGATGGATGTTCCATTCCGGCGAGCCAGGGTATTTCTTTTCCGCAAATGCGTAACTGTATTCCTGGCGCAGGGCCTTCATCACGTATTCTTCACAGTAGATGTTCACCGGCTTTGCCTGGATTAGGTTGAAGGAACGCAGGTCGTCAACCCCTCCTGTATGGTCCTTGTGGTTGTGCGTGAGCAGCAGGCCGTCCAGGTGGTCAACGCCCTCCCTGAGCATCTGGGTGCGGAAATCGGGGCCGCAGTCTATGAGTATGGTCAGCCCTTTCCAGCGCACAAGGGCGCTTGCCCGCAGGCGCTTGTCGCGCGGGTCCGCGCTCCTGCACACCGGGCAGGAGCAGCCTATGATTGGAATTCCCTGTGATGTCCCCGTCCCCAGGAACGTAAGTTTGGCCTTGTCTGTCATATCAAATAATTATTTCGGCCAGCTGCCCGGAAAGGGCGGGGTCGTAAGGTCTGGTAATGCGTATGTAATTGCCGGTATATCCCCCCATAAGTCCTCCCTTCTCCTTGGACTCGAAAAGCACCTTCTCCCTGATTCCCCGGTTCTCTTCCACGAACTGGGAGTGCAGGACCGCGCACAATTCCTCCAGCAGGGCCACCCTGCGGGCTTTTTCCTGCGCAGGAACCTGCCCCGGCATAGTGGCGGCCGGCGTCCCTGGCCTTGGGGAGTAGGGGAATACGTGTATGAATGCCGGGTGGATGCTTTCTATGAACGAGACTGACTCCAGGAACAGTTCCCTGGTCTCGCCCGGAAGGCCCGCCATTACGTCTATGCCAAAGAATACCCTGGGCTTGCCCGGACCTTCCATCCTGGCCCGTATGTAGTCCAGCTTCTCCTTGAAGAACGCCGTGTCGTAGTGCCTGCCCATACTGGCAAGCAGGGTGTCGCTTCCGCTTTGCAGGGGAATGTGGAAATGCGGCTGGAACTTGGTCCCGGAAGCAATCCAGTCAATGATTTCCGGGGTGATAAGATTGGGTTCTATGGAGGAGATGCGGTATCTATCAATGCCCTCCACCCCATTCAGGGCCTTCAGCAGATCCAGGAATCCTTCTCCTGTGCTCCGCCCGAAGTCTCCCGTGTTCACGCCCGTAAGGACTATCTCCTTAACCCCTTCCGCAGCAATGCTTTGCGCGTTCCGCACGCATTCTTCAATGGACAGGTTGCGGCTCTCCCCACGGGCATACGGAACAGTGCAGTATGCGCAGTAGTTGTTGCATCCGTCCTGGACCTTGAGGAAAGAGCGGGTCCTCTCGCCGGTGCTGTAGGCCGGCAATATGTCGGAAGGACTGGAGGTGAGGCCTTGGGGCAGGGGGATTCCCGCGGCGAGCAGCGTCTCGCGCACGAGCCGCCCTTTGCCGCCGCTGCCGAACACAAGGCTCACGCCTTCTATCGCCTTCACTTCCTCCTCGTTGAGCTGGGCGTAGCACCCCGTGACAACAATCATCGCCTCAGGGTTGATGCGGTGCACCTTGCGTATTTCGTTCCTGGATTTGCTGTTGGAAGTCTGAGTTACCGTGCAGGTGTTGATAAGGTAGATGTCCGCCTTTTCCCTCCAGGGAACCACTGCCAGTCCCGCGGCCTTGAAGCCGCGCTCATAAGTGGAGGTTTCCGCGTAATTCAGCTTGCAGCCCAGTGTGATGAATGCTATCGTCATAGGCTCAGGGTTACAGCCGCACATTTGGCAGGACCTCCAACGGGCGGGTTGAGCTTGGCCACGCGCACCTCCATCTCCGTAATCTCCGGATGCGCCTGCAGGATGGCGTCAAAGATGCGTGCCGCCACGTTCTCCAGCAGGTCCGACGGCTGCCTCATCTGTTCAGCCACAATCCAGTAGATCTCAGAGTAGTCCAGGGTACGGACCAGCTGGTCTGTACCCGCCGCTTCCTTTATGTTGTATCGGCAGCGGAAATCCACGGTAAAGTCGTTCCCGGAGTCCTTTTCCTCCTCCAGGCAGCCGTGAAATGCGTAGAACTCCATTCCAAGGAGTTCTATCAAGCCAGTATCAGGAATACGCATGGTCTTTTTCCAATTACAAGTTTCTCTTTCTTCCAGCGCTCTGCGCTCATTGTCTTTATATAAGCCGACGGCAGTGTGATGTCCGCTGCCACGCATATCCGCGTGGTACCCTTGCACACGCCAAGCAGGTCCGCGAACATCGCGTCGTTCCTGTAAGGAGTCTCGATGAAGATCTGCGTCTGGCGCCTTGAGGCCGATACCTTCTCGATGCTCCGTATTGCATCCCGACGCTGGTCAGCCTTGGCAGGCAGGTATCCGCAGAAGGCGAAAGACTGCCCGTTGAGGCCCGAAGCCATCAGGGCCAGCATTATGGACGACGGCCCCGTAAGCGGAACCACCTGGATGCCTTTGCGGTGGCACAGCGCCACCAAAGGGGCGCCAGGGTCCGCCACCGCCGGCAGCCCGGCTTCCGTGATCAGGCCCACGTCCTTTCCATCCCGGAACAGGGCCTCCATCTCCTCGATCTCCGCCGGGGCGGTGTGCTCGTTGAGCTCGCACAGCCGCAGCCCCTCTATCCGCCCTTTCAGACCTGCCTTTGACAGGTACCTGCGGGCGGTACGGAGTTCCTCCACCACAAAGGTGTCCAGCCTGCATATCAGGTCCAGGACCGGGGCGGGAATCACCTCCACCGGGTCATTGTCTCCAAGCGGAGAGGGTATCAGGTACAGTTTTCCGTAATCCGTCATTCTATGCTGAATGTTGTCTTGGGTACCTCCTCGGCGACAAACTCCTCCTCAGTGCCCTTCTTTTTCCTTGTGAATATAGCCTTCCAGAGTTCCTGGAACGTGTTGAACTCCTTCTGGTACGCCATACCCACGCCATTGCGCTGGCTGTCGTCCAGATAGTTGGTGTACTGGTCCACGGAATGGGAGAACAGGGTCAGGCGCCAGGCGCCGCTGCGGTCCAGTTTCACCTCTATGTCCAGGTCTCCCACCACGTCGCTTGTGGACTTGCTCCCGTACATCCTGTTTCCTATGGCTCCGTTCACCACCACCCTGTTGTTGAACAGTTCGGTGGAGATGGCCACGTCAAAGATATCCGTTCCTCCCTCGTTTGGCTGGTACTTGAGACCCAGGTCAAGCGGGATGTTGAGCCGTTGCAGGATGTTGCTCAACTGAGATGCCATAATTCCTGCCACGTTGGAGTACAGCATACTGGAGGTGTTCACGATTCCGGACTGCTCGTCCGGGATGAAACTGTTTCCTACCAGCAGGGCCACGAACTGCTTCTGGATCTTGTCTTCCGTGTTGAGGGCGCTCTCCACGCTGGCGCGGGTGATAGGGTCGATGTCAGGAATGTCTATGGCGAAGCCCAGCTGCGGGTTGCGCAGCTTGTCGTAAATGTTCAGCGTACACTCCACCGTCCTCCTGGATCCCACGGAGGTGGTATCGGCTATGAGTCCCGACAAGGAGGCCTTGGTAGTGTACACGGCGTTTATGTCCAGGTCGCTGTCCATTACGTCTCCGTTGAACTTTATGGAACTGCCGTCCTTGATGTCAAAGTCCCTGGTGGCCACGCCCAGCAGTCCCAGGTGGCAGAGTCCGCTGTTTATGGTGTAGTCTCCGTTGATGGTGAAAACATTGTTGCGGATGTCAATTGCGGTGGAGCCCTGTCCGTTGCAGGTTATTGAACTTGTGCCTTCCTTGTCCAGTTCCAGCATCAGTTCTGTCTGCGGGGTTACGTTTACGTTGAGCCTTACGTCAAAACTGCTCTGGGACGCCTCCTTCTGCGCAGTCTGGTAGTTGCTGTAGAACCTCTCGTATGGATCCGTCCACACTTCCTTCTCCTCCTCCTTGAACACCAGCAGGTTGGCGTTGGTGTCTCCTGCGGTGTTGCCAAGGGCTATATGGAACCTTCCGTTCCTCTCCGTAGTGGCGTCAACTCCAAGTGTAAGGTGGTCGAAAGGCCCGCTGATGCTTATGTTTCCGCTGGCGTACAGCTGGCCGTAGATTGGAAGGGCCTCCGTGTACGTGGTGTTGAACGCCTGGATGTTGTCCACAATGAAGCGCATATTCATCCGCCAGTCCTTGAGGTGGTCGAAATTGACTCCGCCCCGCACCCTTCCGGTTCCGTTGCCGCCGTCGCGCAGGGTGACGTTGTTGAAAGAGATGCCGGTGTCGCTTACCTGGAACGGACCGCTCAGGTAATAAGGCACGTTTGTCATTGCAATGCGGAGCATTACGCCGTTCAGGAAGGAGTCCTCTGCGGATATGGAAAGATTGTCAAGCGGACCGCCTATGTTGAACACGCCGTGGATCTTTCCGCCCATCTCGCTGAACACGTCGGGGGCTATGCCGTCAAAGTATGCAAGGTCAAAGCCGTCCAGTTCTGCAGATGCGTTCACGGTCTTGTTCCTGGGGGAGTACGAGCCCTTCACCTGGATGGGATGTCCACCGTCAAGGCTGCTGAACAGCTGGGCGTCGATGCTGGAAGTCTCGTCATTCCAGTTGCTTGCCAGCCTCAGCTCTCCCAAGGGATGATGGTTGATGGTGGCGCTGTCGCAGACAATGTTCATCAGCAGGCCCATATTCTCTCCCAGAGGGGAAGTGAGCACGGCCTGGCCGGTAGCCCTTCCGCCTATGTCTATCATCCCGTCAAGCACCTGGCTCAGGACTCCCAGGTCAAACTGCCTCATATCCAGGGTGAGAGTATCCGCATAGTTCTTGGAGATGCCGCCGTCTATTGTTATGGACTGGTCCTGGGCGCTTGCCAGCAGGTTTCCTATGCTCAGGTTGCCGTTGTTGAAATTGATCTTGGAAGGGGAGATCCTCCACTCCGTTCCGTTACCGGATATTATGCTGGGTTGGGTGCTGGCGTCTATCACAAGGGTGCCGTCTTCCGCGCGGCTGAGGTCTCCTATGAGACTGATGTCCGCTCCGGTCATCAGCAGGTCTGGGTTGTGGTAGCTGAACCTGGCGTCGATGCTGTCGTCAGCAACTCCGAAAATGAGGGCGGTATTGCGCAGGGCGATGCCTGCGACGCGGGCCTCGTTGCCGGAGAGCTGCCCTCCGATAAGGCCGTCCCTGTTGTTCAGGTCCAGGTCAACGTCCTTTATGTAATTGTTCTCGAAAGCCAGCCTCTGGGACTTGACGGCGGCGTCCATTATCCCTTGCCTGTCTATGTTCAGGTCAATTGTAGTGCCTTCGGCTATGTAAAGTCCGGGCATTACAAAGCTCAGCAGGTCAAAGCAGTCGTATATGTCCACGTCAACCTTGTATTCGTCCCCCTGCCAGTCCGGGATGGGTTCCTTGCCCTGGAACAGGACCGGAAGGGCCTTGATGGCGGATATGTTCATCAGCGCCTTGGGGAATTCAAGTATGGACCTGTTGGATATGTATGAAGCGTCCGCGAAGTCGGAATTGAGGTTGATGCGGTAAAGGTCGTTGGAAGTGTGGGACGATATGGATATGTCCCCTATGTCATAGCCTCCCTTGTCGTTCTCCAGATATACGCCGCTGACGCCAGCCGTGCCAATCAGGTCTCCCTGGGGAATGCGCATATAGTTGGCGTCCATTGCAAGGGATACCTTGGAGGTGCCCCTCTTGTCTATGTTCAGGGCGTTGAGGTCCGCATATCCAAGGTTGAGGTAGAATTTGTAGATGGCGTTCTGGTCCTGGGGAGAGAGGCTGAGCAGTCCCTGGAATATGAAATGGAGGTTGGGGTCGCTGCAGGCGATCTTGCCGTTGAAGGCATTGTCCACCAGCTCTCCGGCCGCGGCTATTCCGGTGTAATCGTATCCAAGGGCGTTCAGGCGGCTTACCATAAGGGTGTCAAGGGTGACCTGGGGGATGCTTTCACCCTTCTTGAACGTGGCGTCGGCATAGGTGTGCAGGGAGACCTGCCGCACCTGGTCTATGCCCAGGATGCCGCCCACGTCAAAGTCCCTGGTGTTGAGCAGGGCGCCTATCTTCATCGGGGCGCTGCCGTCAAGTCCGGACAGGGTGCAGGAAGCGTCCATGGTTCCACCGTCGGAACTGCGGAGGTTCACGTCGGCCAGGAGCCTTGCAAGGGTGCCGGAACCTTTGGCGTCAAGCCTGAAGGTCTTGCCGCCGCCGTATTTGCTGAGGTCCGGGGCGTTCTGGCCCAGAACCTTTCCAAGCAGTTCCTGGAGCTGGGGTACGGAGAAGGCCATATCCTTGACGTCAAAGTTGAGGTAGAGGCCTTCCGGACCGGTGACGTCCCCGAGGCGCGCGTTGGCGCGGGCGCTTATGCCGCCTTTCTCGCGGAAGTCTATGCGGTTGATAGTAAGGTTGTTGACTGTTCCGAAGCCGGTGGCGGAAGCAATGTCCAGGGTAACCGGTTTGTCAAGGATGGCGCCTCCGAACTGGGAGATGGTCTGCATATCCACAGTGCTCCGGTCTATCTCCATATCCATACGGACTTTGTTTACGAAGTCCGCGTAATCCGCTATCGGGGCTGTCATTGAGAAGCGGGGTACGGATATCTCGGACCAGCGGTCCTTCATCTTTATGCCCGTGATCTCCGCCAGGCCCTTGCCCACCTTGGCCGAAGCGCTCAGGTCCTGTATGCTGTATCCGCATTTCTCATCCACCGTAAGGTGGTCCAGGGTGCCGTAGATGATACCGTCCTCTATCTTCAGGTCCTTTGCGGCAAGGGTGGTGACAAGGTCAAGGTCAGACCAGTTGATGCCGTGGCCGCTGTATTCCGGCTGGTCCGGAACCAGGGACAGCATCCTGTATCGGAAATTGTTGATGTTGATCTTGCCAATGCTCAGTTCCAGGGCCAGTTCTTCCGGCTCCTTTTCCGGATCGAGCCTGAAGACACGGGTTATGTTGGCCACCTTGTCAGCATCGGTAACCAGGGCGAACATTCCGTCCGACACGCTTACGCTCTTTAGGCTGATGGGCTTGTCCTTGGCTATCAGGTCCCTGAGGCTGAATTTGGCGGTTATGTTGCGGGCGCAGAACACGGTGTCCTGCCCGGCTACGGGGGCGTCGTCCAGAAGGAGGGCGTCAGTGATGATGATTGTGTTGAAAGGCTCTACCTGCAGGCTGCCCACGGTCAGCTTGCCGTCAAATTTGTCCTGAAGGGAGGTCAGGACCCTTTTAGCAACGAATGTCTGTACTGCAGGAAGCTGCAGCAGCAGTAGGGCGAGTACGACGAGCAGGATCAGGCCTATGAATATGCGCCCCAGTATGTGTTTAGACTTTTCGATGCCAGAAGTGTTTAATCCTCCAAATTTAACGATTTTATTGCTAAATTTGCGCCACTATGGCAGATATTATTTTAGGGATTGAATCTTCCTGCGACGACACCTCCGCGGCCGTCATCCGTGACGGCTGGCTGCTGTCCAACGTGATAGCCAGCCAGCAGGTGCACAAGGCGTTCGGAGGGGTGGTTCCGGAGCTGGCCTCCAGGGCTCACGAGATGAACATAGTGCCCGTGGTGAGCGAGGCGCTGTCCCGCGCCGGCGTAGCCGCCGGGGACCTTACCGCCATAGCTTTCACACGCGGTCCCGGCCTTCTGGGATCGCTTCTGGTGGGCACCTCTTTCGCCAAGACTATGGCCCTGTCACTGGATATCCCCCTTGTGATGGTAAATCACCTCCAGGGGCACATCCTGGCTGGTTTCGTAAAGCAGGAAGGATCTGAGAACCGCCATCCGCAGTTCCCGTACCTGTGCCTTCTTGTATCAGGGGGCAACTCCCAGATTGTAAGGGTGGATTCCCCGCTGGAGTTCACCATCCTGGGCCAGACAATAGACGATGCCGTAGGAGAGGCCTTTGACAAATGCTCCAAGATGATGGGCCTGGGATATCCCGGCGGCCCAATCATAGATGCACTGGCAAAAAAGGGCAATCCAAAGCGCTTCACCTTTGCAAAACCCCATCTTGAGGGTCTGGACTACAGTTTCAGCGGGGTCAAGACCTCCTTGCTTTACTTTGTGAGGGACGAGATGGCAAAGGACCCCCAGTTTATGGAAAAGAACAAGGAAGACATATGCGCCTCCTTCCAGAAATGCCTGATAGACATCCTGATGGACAAACTGATAAAGGCTGCCAAGCAGACCGGAATCAAGGAGATAACCATAGGAGGGGGAGTGTCCGCGAACAGCGGCCTGAGGGAGCGTATGCTCCAGGAAGGCGCTAAGCGAGGCTGGAACGTGTATCTTCCTGAATTCAAGTTCACCACCGACAATGCGGCTATGATTGCCATAGCAGGATATTACCATTACCTGGCGGGGGAGCGCTGTCCGTTGGACGTAGCCCCCGTTTCAAGGATCGCGGATTTCTAGGGAATGAAAGAGTTCGACATCACCGTCCCTCCCGGAAGGGAACCTTCCAAGCAGGAGGTGCTCTCCACTGCAAGAAGGCAGCTCGGGCTGCCTGCATCCGCCGTGCCGCAGACCGTGCTCCTCAAATGCTCCATTGACGCCCGCAAGGATATCGTCTATCGGTACAGATATGCCGCGTATCCTCCGGGAGAGGAATACGTACCTTTCCAAATACCTGAATATAAGGATGTTCACGATGCTCCTGCGGTGATAATTGTGGGCGCCGGTCCGGCGGGGATGTTCGCTGCGCTCAAGCTCCTCAACCTCGGGCTCAAGCCCGTCATCCTGGAGCGCGGCAAGGACGTTCACCGCCGCAAGGCGGATATGGCCGCCCTTTCCAGGACGGGCGTGGTGGATCCGGACTCCAACTACTGTTACGGCGAGGGCGGGGCAGGCGCATTCTCGGACGGAAAGCTGTTCACGCGCTCCACTAAGCGCGGGGACGTGCGGGACGTCCTTTACCGCCTGGTGGCCTTCGGGGCATCGGAAAAGATCCTTACGGACGCCCATCCGCATATTGGTTCCGACAAACTTCCGGAGGTGGTGGAGAATATCCGCAAATGCATAGAGAATCACGGCGGAGAGTATCATTTCGACTCCCGCGTCACGGACATACAGCGTACTCCCGGCGGTGAATTCAGCGTTGCAACCGCAAGCGGGAAGGAATTCCGGGCAGGGAAGGTTATCCTTGCCACGGGCCATTCCGCCAGGGACATATACGAGCTTATGCAGCGATGCGGAGCACCCCTGCAGGCCAAGGGCTTTGCCCTGGGTGTAAGGGTGGAGCATCCGCAGCATATAATAAACACAGCCCGGTATCACGGGAAACAGTGGCCGGGAATGCCTGCCGCAGAGTATTCCTTTGTGGAGCAGGTTGACGGAAGGGGAGTGTTCTCTTTCTGTATGTGTCCCGGAGGCATCCTGGTGCCTTCTATGACTGAGGAGCAGACAGTGGTCCTGAACGGAATGTCAAATTCCGCCCGTAATTCCAAGTGGGCCAACAGCGGAGTGGTGGTGTCCATAGAGCCGGAAGACATTCCGGGCGAGGACCCCTTCCGCCTTATGGATTTCCAACGGGACGTGGAACGCAGGATGTACGCTTTCAGCGGCTCCGTGCAGGCACCTGCCCAGCGTATGAAGGATTTCTGCCACAAGGTTGTGTCAGAGGACCTTCCGCGCACTTCGTACTTCCCGGGCGCCGTCAGCGCCCCGCTTCACGAACTGCTTCCGGAAATGGTGGCATCCCGCCTTCGCAAGGCCTTCCCCCTTGTGAACATAAACATCCGCGGCTACTATACCAACGACGCCCTTCTCCTGGGCGTGGAATCCAGGACGTCCTCGCCCGTCCGGATACCAAGAGACCCGGAAACGCTGGAGTGTCTCCAGGTCCCGGGTCTGTATCCCTGCGGCGAAGGTGCGGGCTATTCCGGCGGGATAGTGTCCAGCGCGCTGGACGGTATCCGCTGCGCCCTGGCAGCCGCTTCTAAAGCTTGAAACTTACGCTCCTGAGCGCCGCTCCCAATTCCTCCGACCTCTCTGTAGGAGCTGCGGATCCTACGGTTATGGTGTAGGTTCCCTTCACCTGCTTTGCGCTTCCGTCCATCTGGAATTCCTTCATCTGGTCTGCACTAACCGTGAAGTGCACGGTACGGCTCTGGCCAGGCTTCAGGGTAATCCTTTCGAATGCGGCAAGCTGGCTGAACGGAGCATCCGCGCCTGCGTTAGGCGTTGATACATAGAGCTGTACGGTTTCCGTACGCTCAACGTTGCCAGAATTCATCACGGGGATTTCAACCTCAACGGACTCTCCCATCTTGGGCTTCTTTGTAAGGAGGGTCAGGTCTCCGTAAATGCTGCTGCCGTATGCAAGGCCGTATCCGAACGGGTACATTGTGTTGCCTTCCATATACTTGTAGGTGCGTCCCTTCATTGTGTAGTCGTCAAATGCAGGAAGGGTGTCCGTGGTAAGGGGGAAGGTCACCGGCAGTTTGCCGCTGAAATTCTTCTCTCCAAAGAGCAGTTCCGCAAGGGCGTCGCCGCCTTCCTGTCCCGGATACCAGGCCATTATCACTGCGTCCGCCCCCGCTGCTATCTCCTGCAGGTTGATGGGGCTTCCACCGGTGAGGACAACAATAAGGCGGTTGTTCCTTGAACGCTGGCGGAGCACCTGACGGAAGAACGACATCTGGTTCTCTGGGAGGTCTATGTTCAGGCGGTCTCCTATGCTGGGTGAGCTGATGGCATCGCTTTCCTCGCCCTCGGTGGTACCGTTGTTACCCATAAACATAATGGTGTAGTCCGCGGTAGCGGCCTGGCTGGTAGCGTAATTGCCCGGGTTGACGTCCTTGGTGGGAACCAGGGTGTATCCCGGTTTGTAGTTGACGTTGGTTCCGTCGCTTACCTTGCTTACTATTCCCTGGAGATAGGTGCTGTAGTGGTCTGAGATGCCGTAGTAGTTACCCATCATTGAATATGTGTCCGTGGCGGCCGTTCCGGTAACGTAAACGTTCTGGATATCCTTGCGGAGGGGCAGGAGGTTGTCTGCGTTCTTGAGCAGGACCATTGATTCAACCGCAGCCTGGCGGGCAAGGGCGTAGTGCTCGGCGCTTCCAATCACAGAAGTGGGAATGCCGTAGTAAGGGCAGTCCGGATCGTCATAAAGGATTCCGAGCCTGAGCTGGGTCATTATGAGCGGCTCCAGGGCCTTGTCTATGTCCGCCTCGGTCAGCAGGCCGCGGTCAACGGCGGTCTTGAGGCTCCTGAACGAGCTTCCGCATTCCAGGTTCAGGCCTGCCTTTATAGCTATGGCGCTTGCGGCTGCGGCGTCCTGGGCGATGTGGTGGCCGCGGTATATGTCATCGATGGCCCCGCAGTCTGAAACAACGTGGCCGTTAAAGCCCCACTGGTCCCTGAGCGTTTCCGTGAGGAGGAATTTGCTTCCGGATGCGCTGTCGCCGAACACCCTGTTGTAGGCTCCCATCACTACCTCCACCTTTGCGTCTTTCACAAGTCTCTCAAAGGCGGGGAGATACGTTTCATACAAGTCCTTGAGGGTTGGGACGGCGTTATAGCTGTGGCGTGTGGATTCGGGCCCTGAATGCACTGCAAAGTGCTTGGCGCAGGCGGCGGCCTTCAGGTAGAACGGGTCGTCCCCCTGTATTCCCTTCACGTAGGCAGTACCCATCGTTCCGGTCAGGAACGGGTCCTCTCCGTAGGTTTCCATCCCGCGGCCCCACCTGGGATCCCTGAAGATGTTTATGTTGGGAGCCCAGAACGTCAGGCCGGTGTACCGGCTGTAGTTCTTCATTGAACGGGCCATGTCAAATTTGGCGCGTCCCTCCTCGGAGACTACTTCTCCTATCTTCTTCACCAGGACCGGGTCGAAGGTTGCTCCCAGGCCGATGGGCTCAGGGAATACGGTGGCGCGGCCGTTGCGGGCCACGCCGTGAAGGGCTTCGCTCCACCAGTCGTAAGGCTTGATTCCCAGCCTCTCCACGCCTGGAGTGCTGTTCATCATCATACTTATTTTCTCGTCCAGGGTCATCTGGGCTATCACCTCGGCAGCCTTGCGGTGCATCGCGGCTTCCTTGGATTCCTGGGCATAGGCTCCTGCGGTCAGGAACAATCCTGCCGCTAACGTCAGGATGATTGATCTTAGGGTCATATTGCGTTTCCGGTATTAAATGTTATCGAAAATGAAGGGCAGGATGTCGTCCACACGGCAGAACTTCAGTATCTTGCCGTCTCCAACAAGGATTATGGACATATCTTTGCCGCCCTTGGTCTGGTATTGCGCCATCACCTGGCGGCAGGCGCCGCAGGGCGATGCGGGGTTGGGGTCCAGCACGCCCGCCGCGCCGCCGGCAACGGCTATGGAAACCATAGCCTTGTCCGGGTAGGCCGCTCCGGCGCTGAACATAGCCGTCCTCTCGGCGCAGAGCCCCGATGGGAAGGCGGCGTTCTCCTGGTTGGCACCGGTTACCACGGTGCCGTCTTCCAGGCGCACCGCCGCTCCGACGCAGAAATTGGAATACGGCGCATAGGCGCCCTTCATTGCGTTTATCGCGGCAAGGGCGAGCTCCCTGTCTTCAGGCAGCAGCTCCTCAGGGGAGGAATACTCCCGGTAGGATATTTCCAATTTCTTCGTTTCCATATCTTATTTGCGGCGTTTCACCGTCACGTTGGCAAGTTTCTCCCAGTACTGGATCACTCCGCAGTGGTCATCGTTGACGTGCCCGTCGCACTTGCAGGCTTTGAAAGCCTCAAGCACGTGGGTGGTGAGAGGGATTGGGGCGTCAATTGCCAAAGCCGCATCGCGTACGTTCAGAAGGTCTTTAGTATGCATCCAGATGGGCCCGCCCGGCTTGAAGTTGCGGTCCAGGATCCTGTCCATCTTGGCGTCGAGCACGGTGCTTCCGGCAAGGCCGCCGCGGATGGCCTGGTAAACCTTCTCGGGATCCACTCCGGCCTTCTCCGCAAATACCATAGCCTCCGCAACGGCAGAAAGGTGCAGGGCAACCATTATCTGGTTGGCCAGCTTGCAGGTGTTTCCGCTGCCTATCTCGCCCACCAGGGTCACGGCGTCGCCCATAGCCTTTAAAACGTCAAGTACGGAGTCGAACACTTCTTTCTTGCCTCCCACCATAATGGACATTGTGCCGTCTATTGCCTTGGGCTCGCCTCCGCTGACGGGGGCGTCAAGCATTTCTACGCCTTTGGCAGCCACTATTTCGCAGAGTTTCTTTGAAACCACCGGGGAGATGGAGCTCATATCTATGAACACCGATCCCGGGCGTACGGTTTCAAGGATTCCCTTGGGGCCGCACACTACAGCCTCTACGTGGGGGCTGTTTGGCAGCATTGTTATGATGACGTCGCATTGGGATGCAAGTTCCGCGGGGCAGCAGGCCGCTTTGGCTCCAAGGGCCGCCACTTCGGCCATCGGTTCCGGCTTGACGTCGAATACGGTAAGGTCGAACCCGGCTTTGAGAAGGTTCTTGGCCATGGGCTTGCCCATTACGCCAAGACCTATGAGGCCTACTTTCTTGGATTTGTTGCCCTTGGGCTGGTAATACAGGGCAACTTCGTCCTTGAGCTGGTTGGCGCTCAGTATGTAGTCCGTGCCGTCATCGGCTGTGAAGACCAGGGTCTGGGTGGGACCGGCTTCCTCCTCCAGGGTCTCGCGGCTGAAACTTCCGTCCGCAAGGCGGCGGTACAGGTTCAGGGTGAGAGGCCCGCGGCGGTTGCCCACTACGAATACGGGCTCTCCGTTGAACATTCCGGCGCTGAGTCCGTGGCCGAACCAGAGTTCGTCCTGGTACAGCTTGTCCCATTTGCCGTCAGTGCATTTGTAAACGTTCAGGGTGTTGCCGTGGAAGGGCTCTATGGTTATGAGTTCGTCCACGCCGTCGCCGTCCAGGTCAATGAGGCTGAACTCGCTTACCTCGTGGTCGAACAGCTGCCTGGCAGCCCACTTCCCGTTTTCAAGGACCATATAGAATATTCCTTCGGCACCGGAGAACAGGATGGTCTCTTCTCCCTCTATGCAGGCTTTGAGCATTCCGTGATGGCGCCATATCTTGTTGTAAACCAGTTCAGGGACGCCGGGGAGACCTGTTTCAGGGTCGAGAGGGAGGACGTACAGTTCTCCGCTGAGGGACCAGTCCGCAGGGTTCTCCTTGAATTTGCTGCAGGAAGCGGCAAACACATAGTTGACGCCGTCCTTCTGAAGGATGTCGCAACGGTGTGCGAAAGGGAGTTCCATTGCCTTGACGGTCTCCCATCCGTTCTCCTCCCTGCGGTGCATATATACGCCCGCGTCGGCTCCCACGAAAGGAGGGAAAAGTCCCTGGATGGAATAGAAAAGGTCAGGATGGCCCGGTACGGGCACAAAGCTCATCACACCTCCGGGGCAGTTGTCCACAAGGCTTGCTTCGCCTGAGGAAAGGTCCTGGACATACACGGCCGGCGTAGTCTCGGAGCCGGCTCCAACGAAAGTCCTGCCGTCAACCTTGAATGCGTTGGCGGTATAGACGGACTTTATTTCAAGTATCTTTTTCTTGTTCATATCTGTTTAACAAAATACTGCATAGACAAAACACATTGTGAGCATTGCGGCCATACCGCAAAGGAAGGTGCCCAGGGTGTGTAGCTTGTATCCGGTTTTGACGCTCATCCCGGACATCTGGGTAACCACCCAGAAGAAACTGTCGTTTACGTGCGACACCATCATTGCTCCGGAGCAGAGCGCGGTTACCAGCACCGCCTTTTCAAGAGGGCTGACAAATCCCATTACACCCATAAGCGGGGCCACGATAGACGCCGTGGTTATTATGGACACGGTGGAAGAGCCCTGCGCGGTTTTCAGCGCCGCGGCAATGATGAAAGGCAGCCATATTCCCAGGTTGTACTTGGAGAGGGTGTCGCCCAGCACGTCTGCAATGCCGGAATCGCGGAGGATCATTCCAAAGGAGCCTCCTGCGGCTGTAATCATTATGATGATGGCCGCCGAAGTAAGGGCTTTGCCCACCCAGCCGGTAGAGGAGAGCATCTCCTTGTCGAACTTCTTGGGCAGGGTGAACGCCAGCACCATTCCTATCAGGAGGGCGGTGACGGGCTCGCCTATGAAACCAATTATGGTTGCGAACGTTCCCGTACCGAACGGTGCGGAAGGGAATGACGAAATGGACTTGAGCACTATGAGCAGCAGGGGAACGATGACCGGAAGGAAAGATTTGGCCGCTGAAGGAGCGTCCTTGACCTTATCCGCCAGGTGGCCGTCGTTCTCTTCTGGAGCGGGATCGATGTACGTGCGCGACGCCCATTTGGAAACGAACAGCCAGGTTATTAATACTGGAAGGATGCTCGCCGAAATTCCCATAAGGATTACCAGGCCAAGGTCAGCGCCCATTATTCCCGCCGCGGCTATGGGGCCGGGGGTAGGGGGGACCAGGCAGTGCGTAATGGTAAGTCCCAGTCCCAGTGCGCAGGCCGATGCGGCCAGGGTTATTCCGGCCTTCTTTGACATTGCGCGGTTGAGCGGGGTGAGGATCACGAATCCGGAATCCGCATATACGGGGATGGAGATGAAGTATCCCAGGAGCAGCATTGCCAGCGGCACCCTCTTCTCTCCTGTTAGCTTGAGCACGCTGCGCGCCATCACGTAGGCCCCGCCGGACTCTTCCAGGAATGTGCCTATGATGCATCCAATCACTATGACAATGCCTATGGAGCTTACCGTGCTGCCGAAGCCGTTGTTCACGGACTGGATGATCTGGCTGAGGGGGATGCCGGACAGCAGGCCGTATCCGATGGCGGCTATGATAAGCGCCAGGAAGGGATGCAGCTTAAGCTTTGTCGTGGAGACGACGATGAATGCGATGGCGAGTATTAGCAGGACTATGAGCATATGGCCTAGGCTTGCAGCAGTTCTTTAATGGTATCGGCCATTGTGTGCAAAATGAGGTAGCAGGATGCCGAACCGGCGTCCATCACGCCGCGTGAGCGCTCGCCCAGCCTGCTGGAGCGGCCCAGCTTGGCAACCATGTCCACGGTGCTGTCGCGCCCTTTGAGCGCGGCCGCGTCCATTGCGTCCAGCGCCTGGGCGAAGGATGAGCCCGCGGCGGACGCGTTGTACGCTTCCTGCGCGGGGATGAGCACGTCCATAAGGGTCTTGTCGCCCACCTGGGCGGGGGATATGGCGTGGATTGCCTCAAGCGCGGCGTCTATGGCCTGGCCGAAGGCGGCCTTGTCAATTTGTGGGGAGCCTTCGAGCGTCTTTCCCATAGAAAGGAACAGCTTTCCGTAAAGAGGGCCCATTGAGCCGCCTATCTTCATCATAAGGATCTTTCCGAGGGTCTTGAGGCCGTAGCTGAAGTCTCCGGGCTGCTTGTCCAGGGCCTCGCGGCAAAGGGTGAAGCCCTTGTTCATATTAATGCCGTGGTCTCCGTCGCCTATGGCTCCGTCAATGTCGCTCAGGTACTGTTTGTTTGCCTGGATGGCCAGTATCAGCCTGTCAACTATGAGGCTGCCGGCCTGCTGTGAGAAACTGTCCATAGCGTTATTGTTTAGGATATTGTGTGAGGCCCATCGAGTTGCATTCAAGGTCGAAGCACTCTTTGAGTTCGTCGTCCAGTTTCATCAGGGTGAGGGTGATTCCGGCCATCTCAAGCGAGGTGAAATAGTTGCCCACCAGCGCCTGATGCACCTTGATGCCCTTTTCTGTGAGGATCTTTTCCACTTCTCCGTAGAAGATGTACTGCTCCATAAGCGGAGTTGAGCCAAGGCCCGATACCAGCACTACCACTTCGTCGCCGGAGGCGAAGGGAAGGTCCGGCAGGATTACGTCGGTCATCCTCTTTGCTATCTGCTCCGCGGTCTCGAGCTTTGCAACCTCTATTCCCGGCTCTCCGTGGTGGCCGATGCCCACCTCCATATAGCCGGGCTCTATTGTGAAGTTGGGATGTCCCACCTCCGGGATGGTGCAGGGGCTGAGGCCCACGCCCATGCTGCGGGTGTTGTCAATGGCTTTCTGGGCCGCTGCGATCACCTCTTCGAGGCTTCCGCCCATCGCGGCCTTTGCGCCTCCCACTTTCCACATAAGGATCTCTCCGGCAACGCCGCGCCTTTTTTCGCGCGTTTCCTTGGGGGAGGAGGGAACGTCGTCGTTGGCCACTACCTTGGCCACCTTTATGCCGTCGTCTTCGGCAAGTTCCATTGCCATTGCCACGTTCATGTTGTCCCCGGCGTAATTGCCGTAGAGGATGGCCACGCCCTTGCCGGCGTCAGCCTCGTGGATGGCGTCGTAGAACATTTGCGCGGGCGGCGAGGAGAAGAGTTCTCCAACCGCTACGGCATCCACCATATTCTTGCCTATGTAGCCTATGAAGGCAGGCTTGTGACCGGAGCCTCCTCCGGTAACTATGCCCACTTTCCCTTCTACGGGGCAGGCCTTGTATTTGAGGACGCGTTCGTTCTCGGTAGTTGAGATTATGTCGCTGTGCGCCTTGACATAGCCCTGGAGCATTTCGTCCACGACGCAGGACGGATCGTTGATTATCTTTTGCATAGTGTTATTTGTTGGATTCGAATGATTGTCTTTCCAGTTCCCGCATCTGGTCCACCTTGGGCTGGGAGCCTCCTCCCTGGAATTCTGATTCCAGCCAGGCGGACACAATGGTCTTGGCCAGTTCGGGGCCTATGACGCGTGCGCCCATCGTAAGGACCTGGGCGTCGTTGCTCTTGCGGAGCCTTTCGGCCGAGAATACATCGTGGCACACTCCGGCGTAAACGCCCCTTACCTTGTTGGCTATCATAGCCATTCCAAGGCCGGTGCCGCAGATGAGTATGCCCCTTTCAAAGGAGCCGTCCTGGATCTTGAGGGCCAGGTTATAGCCTATTTCCGGATAGAACGCCCCGGGGTGGGAACCCATATAGTCAAGGTCGGTGACCTGGACCCCTTTGCTCTCAAGATGGGCCACTATGGTTTTCTTCAGCCCTACCGCGGCATCATCGCAGTCGATGACAACTTTCATATCAGTTCTCTGTTAATTAATTGTGGTTTTTCAAAGATAGTGTTTTTTATAGGATTATGCCTAAATTTGTTAGTGTAACTCCAAATGATCATTAAATGAAAAACCTTACCCGAATCTTTCTGATAGTTTTGCTCTCGGCCGCAAGCGCTTTAACGGCGCCGGCCCAGAAGAAAAATGCCAAGATAGACATCGGCGAGGCCCTCAAAGGCTATTTCAAGCCCGTGACCACGCCGTCTGCCAAGCCCGACGAAAAGGGTTTCATCCGCCGCTGGATGATCCTCGAGCCCATCAGCAAGCCCAACTCCACCAACCGCGTGTTCACAGACTCCTATACCCGTGAAAACCTCAGCGTGGAATATTTCCCCGGCCAGTTCACCGTCATCCCCAAAGACGGCGACAAAGTGAAGGTGACAATGGAGTACCAGCCGCCGGTGAACCTTACTTCCAACAGGCCGGCCGCTCCCCAGGGCGAACAGCCCAAGTTCGTCAAGGCCACGCTTACCTGGCACGCCCTTGACAGCGACCATTTCTTTGTAAAGCTGTTCCGCTTTGCCACCGGCCTGGACAAAGACCGCTACGGAGTCATCTTCTGGACCGTAACCGTAATCAACTGCGAAGAGGACATTGAGAACGTGCGCCTCTCGGTGGGCTCCAACAAGGCCGCCCGTTGGTGGGTGAACGGAGAGGAGCTCCTGCTGCTCGCTGGCGACCGCCATATGGGCGTGGACAGCGCCGTGTCAGACCGCATAACCCTGCATAAAGGCAAGAATGTGCTTCGCGGCGTAACTATGAACGGCCCCGGAATGAGCGAGTTCTGCGCCCGTTTCATAGACGACTACGGCAAGCCCGTCACCAATTTCACCGTAACCTGCAACTGATAAACGCCCGACAATTATGAAAAGAACATCAATCATATCCATTGCAGCCGCTCTTCTTCTGTCCGGCATATCATTGTTTGCCCAGACCGGAGCCCCTTTCATCCACGATCCTTCTACAATCGTGGAGTGCGACGGTAAATACTATACTTATGGAACCGGCAGCGGAGGCCTGATCTCCGAGGACGGATGGAGCTGGCACAGCGGGGCCGTGAGGCCCGGCGGAGGCGCCGCTCCGGACGCCATCAAGATAGGCGACAGATATCTTGTGATTTACGGAACCACCGGAGGCGGAATGGGCGGCGGCCACGCCAGCAAGATAATGACTATGTGGAACAAGACAATGGACCCCGAGTCGCCGGACTTCGCCTACTCCGAGGCCGTAATGGTTGCCGAATCGCTCGTTGACGAAGACTTCAACGCCATCGACCCCGGCGTCCTTCTCGATCCCACCACCGGAAGGCTCTGGCTTACGGCCGGAACCTATTTCGGACATATACGCCAGTTTGAGCTCGATCCCAAGACCGGCCTCCGTGTAGAAGGCAACGTGGGAATTGACGTGGGCAGGAATATGGAAGCCTCCACAATGATGTACCGCGATGGCTGGTACTACTTGCTTGGCACCCACGGCACCTGCTGCGACGGCGTAAACGCCACATACAACATTGTCGTAGGCCGCTCACGCAATGTAAACGGCCCGTTCATTGACAATGTGGGACGCTCTATGATAGAAGGCGGCGGCAAGTCCGTCATCACCACCGAAGGCAGGCTCGTAGGCCCCGGACATTTCGGCCGTTACATCGTGGAGGAGGGGGTGGAGATACTCTCCTTCCACTGGGAGGCCGATATGGACCAGAGCGGCCGCAGCGTGCTGGGCATCCGCCCTCTTCTCTGGAAGAACGGATGGCCGGAAGCAGGCGAGGCCTTCAAGGAGGGAACATACGAGATCAAATCCGTCAGGAGCGGTTACGCCCTCGAACTGGAAGTTGAATTCATCCGCGCGCAGGGCGCAATGGGCGGCTTCAACCGCAATGCGGCAAACCAGGCCGTGGTCAAGGTGGAGCAGCAGAAACTGGAGGACGTGATAGACACCTGGCCGCAGGGCGTGATAGGAGCGAGGAACGGCTATTATATGGGCCGTCCCTGGCAGAGGTGGAGCATCATCCCCGTGCCGGAGGCAGGCGGATATCTTGGCGGCCCTTATTACAAGATAGTGATCGCGGGAACAAACCGCGCCCTCGCTGCCAACGAGAAGGCCGAGGTTGACACCGTTCCCGAGTTCACCGGCGCTCCCGAGCAGCTCTGGCGCATAGACCAACTCACCGACGGAACCTTCCGCATTATGCCCAAGTCCATCCCCGGACACGACGAGCCCTATGCCCTCGTATCCCTGGGCGACTGTTCTCCCACCCTTGCGCCCTTCGACTTCAACAGCGACAACTCCAAGTGGGAATTCAAGAATTTCGAACCCGTAAAATAACCCCATATGAAAACACTGCACAAGATAAGCATAGCGCTGGCCATCATCCTGCCAGCCTGCTCCGGACAGCAGGATCAGCATCCGGCAGAGATGCCCGCATTGAAAGAAGTTTACAAGGACGCCTTCAAGATGGGAGCCGCCGTCAGCACGGCCGATATCAGCGACCGCAACCCGGAACTCGTAGAGTTGATTCTCAAGCATTTCAACTCGCTCACTCCCGGTAACGAGCTCAAGCCTCAGTCCCTGCATCCCAGGCCGGACGTATGGAATTGGGAGAGGGCCGACAGGTATGTGGATTTTGCCGTGGAGCACGGAATGTTCGTAATGGGACACACCCTGTGCTGGCATAACCAGACCCCGGAATTCTTCTGGAACGATGAAAAAGGCAACCCCAAGAGCCACGACGAACTTGTTGAGACTCTGCGCAGCTATATCGAAACTGTCTGCACCCATTTCAAGGGCAGGGTGGACGCCTGGGACGTTCTCAACGAGATCGTTTCCGAAGAGGGCGGCTATCGCGACAGGGGTTGGGTACACGCCTTCGGCGGCGAGGAGTACGGCGACGAGATAGTTAAGACCGTGTTCCGCTTCGCCCAGCAGTACGCCCCCGACACGGAACTCTATTACAACGAGTTCAACGTCTGGCGTCCTTCCAAGCTCGAGGGCGTCATCCATATAGTAAAGATGCTCCAAGAGGAGGGCATCCGCATTGACGGAGTGGGCATCCAGGCTCACTGGGGCCTGAACTATCCCAAGAACCATTATGTGGAGGAGGCTATCGAAAAGCTCTCCGCCCTGGGCGTGAAGGTTATGATCACAGAAATTGACATTGACGTTCTGCCCATCTCAAGGGAAGGTCAGGTCATTGGCCAGGCCCTGCAGGAGTCGCAGTTCCAGCTCGAGGAGTTCGAGGAGTACCTCGATCCTTACAAGGACGGTCTGCCGCCGGAGGTGGAGAAGCAGCTTGCCGACAGGTACGAAGAGCTGTTCAAGATTTTCTATGACCACCGCGATGCCATCGACCGCGTTACTTTCTGGGGAACCCACGACGGCTCTTCCTGGAAAAACGGATCCCCGGTTCCGCGCCGCACAAACTATCCTTTGCTCTTCAACAGGGACCTCACTCCTCACGAGGCCTTCTGGCGCGTCGCCGCCATTCCAGGCAAATAGTTTATCTTGTAGTTTATCCTGGAGAAGAGACCCTTAGGTCTGAAAGTGTAATAACAAGAGGCTAGGCCCAAATCACTTTCAGACCTAAGGGTCTCTTCTCCAATTAATTACTCTTCTTTGATTGATTGCGCTTCTCTCATTGATAACTTTTCTCTCATTGATAGATCTTCTTTGATTCATTGATAGGTCTTCTTTGATTGATTACTTTTCTCCCGTTGATCAATTTATGGTTCTGAGAATGGTGACACTATGGTTAACAATGCAAATAATTGTTATATTTGTGAGTTAGTAGAAAAACCAATGAAGAATCATCAAAGAAGAGTCGGGACTGTGTCCCGCGGAATCAGGTGCCCTATTATCAGAGAGGGAGACAACCTGGCAGCCATTGTTACAGAAAGCGTTCTCGCTGCAGCCTCTGAAGAAAATTTCGAAATCCGCGACAGGGATGTGATATCAGTCACAGAATCCGTGGTAGCCCGTTCACAGGGCAATTACGCTCCCGTAAGCGCAATAGCAAAAGATGTGAAGGAGAAGACCGGAGGCGGAACCGTCGGCATCATTTTCCCAATCCTTTCGCGCAACCGCTTTGCTATCTGCCTCCGCGGAATGGCTATGGGATGCAAGAAAGTGGTCCTTATGCTCAGCTATCCTTCCGACGAGGTGGGCAACGCCCTCATCAGCGTGGAGGCCATCGAGAATTCAGGCGTCAACCCGTATTGCGACGTGCTCACCCTTGAAGAGTACCGCAAGCACTTCGGCGTAGTAAAGCACGAATTCACCGGCGTGGATTACGTTGACTATTACGCGGACCTGGTCAAGGAATGCGGTGCAGAGGTTGAAGTTATCTTCGCCAATCAGGCCAAGGCAATCCTGGATTACACGGACGTCGTAATCAACTGCGACATCCATACCCGCAAACTTACAAAGAAGCGCCTTCTGGACGCTGGCGCCCGCATAGTACTTGGAATGGACGATATCCTCACCTCCTCCGTGGACGGAAGCGGCTTCAACGAGGACTACGGCCTGCTTGGATCCAACAAGGCCACCGAAGACACTGTGAAGCTCTTCCCCCATAAATGCAAGGGACTGGTGCTGGACATCCAGCAGCGCATCCTGGATGCCACCGGAAAGCACGTGGAGGTTATGATATACGGAGACGGCGCCTTCAAGGACCCTCAGGGCAAGATCTGGGAGCTTGCAGACCCTGTAGTTTCTCCCGCCTTTACCGACGGCCTCAGGGGAACGCCCAATGAGCTTAAGCTCAAGTATCTGGCAGACAATGATTTTGCGGGTCTCAGCGGCGAAGCGCTCCGCGACGCCATCAGCGCAAGCATAAAGGCAAAGGATGCGGACCTGAAGGGCAAGATGGTGTCCGAAGGAACCACTCCGCGCCAGCTCACGGACTTGATTGGATCGCTGTGCGACCTTACTTCCGGTTCCGGAGACAAAGGCACCCCTGTAGTGCTTGTCCAGGGATACTTTGACAATTATACATCAGAATAAACGGCGTATTAGGAAATAATTTATATATTTGCGTGGGGAAAGTCATACACGACCAGCTCCCTCCCAACTCCCCCAGGGTAGGAATACAGCAAGGGTAAGAGGTTGTAGCGGTGCGATGTATCCAGCTTTCCCTTTTTTTATTGCCACAGATCAAACACAGATATACTTATGAAGAAGTTTCTGATCCTTTCCGCCTTGCTGCTGTCGCTCACTTCCTGTGACTGGTTTGGAATGAATTCCGTCAGGGACAAGCTGCCCGATAACTATACTATGACAATGCACCAATACCAGGTCAAGATAGTTGAGGGCAAACTCCTTCCATACGCCGTCCAGCAGTGGCACGGGTATTTTGGCTCTTTCTACGAGTCCTATACGGATCCTGTCACCGGAGTCTATACTCCACCGGTCCTGGCGCTCTCCCATTTCCAATGGTATCCTGAGGAATACGGCCCGGATTTCTGGAATGACTGCGGGGTTGACTACATAGACAATTACACCTTCGATACTTTTATGTACACGGAGGAGAACGGTATCATTACCGTGCGCAATTTTTACGGAAGGGACTGGAACGGCGTTTTTGACGAGTCCGGCATCACCCTTACCTCAGACTTGGGAATCATAGAGCTCAATACCCTCACAAAGATCAATTACGACGGTTCCCTGGACGACTTTATGAACAGTCTGCTCAACAGATAATCCTTCCTGGATACGGATTGACTAGCGGGAGATGACCCCTGAACCGGGCATTTCCCGCTCTTGCGTATACCACACGGCAAACTGACCCGGAGTGATGCCCCTCTGCGGTTCGTCAAACAGGATGAAGAGTCCGTTGGAGCGCATAAGGAGGGTGGCCTGCTGAAGTGGCTGGCGGTAGCGTATCCGCACCAGGTACCGGCGGTTCTCCCCAATCTCCATCTTGAGGTCCGGACGGATCCAGTGGATTTCTTCCGGGGCTATCCGCAGGCAGCTGCGCAGCAGCCCCTTGTGGGAATGCCCCTCTCCAACGTAGATGGTATTTGAGACAATGTCCGTAGCCAGGACAAAAACAGGCTCTTTATGGCCTCCGATATTAAGGCCTTTACGCTGTCCTATGGTGTAGAACTGGGCGCCATCGTGCTTGCCTATGATCTTTCCCCAGGGATTGTCCTTGTAGCGGGTCTTCTTGGCGTGGTGGTTACGCGCCCGGTAAGTCTCCGTCTGGAAGGTGATGCCGCTGTAGTCGATGGGGGAGGAAAGTTCCTCCAGCTCCTGGTCCGTGCAATTGACGCCCTTGGCCAGCAGGGTTGCGTCCAGGGCATATTTGGGACTGTCCTGGTAGAATTGGTCATAGACTTCCACCACGTTGCCTTCAACGCTTTTGAGCTGCTGCTGAAGGAATACGGGCAGGTCCACCTTTCCCACGAAGCAGATTCCCTGGGAGTCTTTCTTGTCCGCCGAAGGCAGATCAGCCTCCTTGGCAAGGCGCCGCACTTCCGGCTTGTCAAGTTCCCCGATGGGGAACATTGCGCAGGCCAGCTGCTCCTGGGTCAGTTGGCACAGGAAGTAGCTCTGGTCCTTGTTGGAATCGTCTCCTGCGAGTATGCGGTACATTGTCCTGCCGTCAGGCGTGGTGAATTCCTCCTTGCGGCAGTAGTGGCCGGTAGCCACCATATCGGCCCCGAGCGAGCGGGCCGCCTGGAGGAAGGCGTCGAATTTAATTTCCCTGTTGCAAAGCACGTCGGGGTTGGGAGTGCGGCCTTTGGAGTACTCGTCGAACATATAGTCCACGACCCGCTTGCGGTATTGCTTGGACAGGTCCACGAAGTAGAAGGGGATGCCTATCTTGCGGGCCACCATCTCGGCCACGAACTTGTCCTCTTCCCATTCGCAGTCTCCGTGCAGGGTGCCTTCCGTGTCGTGCCAGTTCTGCATGAACATGGCAAACACGTCATAACCCTGTCTCTTGAGCAGCAGGGCGGCAACGCTGGAGTCCACTCCTCCCGATAGTCCCACGCATATCTTCATTGTTGCAAAGATATACAATCCCCATATCATTTTATTATTCCAATTAACTTTTCACGGTTTTTGGGTCTCGTTTTGTGAAGTATGGATAAGACGCTGGAAATAGAACTCGCCCGGTCCTACCACAATTCTGTCCCTCTCCGTCCCTCCACCCCACCATCTGGGTGATTAGTTGACGATGATGAAATTCGGAGGGATGGGGAGGAGGTCTCAGAGGGGACTGGAGGGCATATGGGGCGTCCCTCCGGGGCCATTTGGGCTCAGAGGGACGGGTGATGTGCCTCCTGGCTACTTGTGGGGCGTATCGACCATCCCACCGAATTTCATAATGGGTATGGGAAAAGGAAACGGCGAAGGGGTACGCAACCGGGAGGGTTAGGGGGTGGCGGCGGAGAGGGGTTACTGGAGGAGGGACTGGACCTCGTCGCGGTGTTCCCAGAGGGTGCAGCCGCCGGTGTGCTCCCAGCCCAGGGCGCGGGCGTCGCGGATTTTGCGGAACAGGGGGGACTGGAGGGCCTTGAGCACACCGCCGGCCGCCACGTTGCTGTCCGAGACGGGAGAGAAGGGGCAGGGCTCCGCCGAGCCGTCCGGGCCAATGTGGAAGAATCCACGGCCGGAGGCGAGGCATCCGCCCAGCGCTTTCTCGTCGCCGGGGAAGGACAGGAAGATGATATCGTCGTAGCCTGAGCGGCGTTCCTCCATAAGGGATTCCATTTCAAGGACGTGCTCATCGGCAAAGGCAAGGTGCTCGGTTCCGGCCTCTACGGGCACGTATTCCACATAGAAGACAATCTTGCATCCCAGGTCCCTGAGGCTGTCGATGAATTCCTGCGATGTGACCTGACGGTAGTTCTCGGTTGTGACGGTGATGCTGGTTCCAAAGAAAAGTTTTTCTTCCCGGAGCATAGCCATAGACTTGAGGGCGCGCTCGAAGACTCCGGCGCCGCGTCTGGCATCGGTCCCCATTGCAGTGCCTTCTATGCTTATTACCGGAATCATATTCAGGTTCTCACGGAAAAACTCCAGGTAAGTCTTCCCGATAAGGGTCCCGTTGGTGAATACGGGAAAGATCATATCCCTGACCCCGGCAACCTGCTCCAGGATGTCCTTTCTGGTGAGAGGCTCGCCTCCGGCAAGCAGGGAGAAGTTTATGCCCAGCGAAGCGGCCTCGTCAAAGACGGCCTTCCATTGCTCCGGGTTCATAGAAGCCTTGGGGGGAGAGCCTTCCCTGGCGGCTATGCCATTGGCGCGGGCATAGCACCCCTTGCAATTGAGATTGCAGGTGGTTGCTATGCTGCTTATGAGAAACGGGGGAACGTCAACACCCTGGCTTTTGAGAACGCGGGCGCGGCGCCTTTCAGATTTCTGGAAGGTCTTGAGCATCTTTAGCGCGAAGGCCGCTTCCCGCGGATTGGAAAGGACATTCCTGTATGCCTGTTCCATTATCCTGCGGATGCTCCCGCTCATATATGCGCCTAAATCCAAGGTGTTTTCCATAGCGGCTATTGCGGCATTGCCCCTTGGCGGGAGCATACGTATGCGGCGGTGTCGCTGGCCAGGCGCTGGGCTTCCGCAAGGGAAGCGCCGCGCAGGTAAGCCACCACGAAAGCCGCGGTGAATGAGTCTCCCGCCCCCACGGTATCCACAACCTGCACCTCTCCTGCCGCCTGGGGGATGACCTGGTCCGCGGTGATGACTTCACTGCCCTGCGCCCCTTTGGTAAGGATCACCAAACGGAGGCCGAAACGTGAGATGAGAGTGCGGCAGGCGGCCGTTGCGTCGCTTTCCAGCGACAGCAGGCTTGCCAATGTGCGTATCTCCTCGTCATTTATCTTGAGGATGTCGGCCAGCCGCAGGGACTCCTCCAGCACTTCCTTGCTGTAGTAGTGCTGGCGCAGGTTTATGTCGAATACCTTGAGTGCGTCCGGGCGCAGTTCATTCAGGAATCGGAGTACGGACTCGCGCGAAGCCATACGCTGGACAAGGGATCCGAAGCATACGGCATCGGCCCTGTGGGCGAGGGCTTCCATATCGGGGGTGAAAGGGATGTTGTCCCACGCCACGCCTTCCTTTATGATGTAGGAAGGTACGCCGCTGTCATCCAGGGTGACTTCCACTGTGCCCGTGGGCTCGGATGTAACCGCAATTATGTATCGGAGCTGCTTGCCCCTCATCAGGGACAGGATCTCCCGGCCAAGGGAATCGTCGCCCACGGCGCTGACTGTCCAGCCTTCCTCTCCGAGGCGGCTGGCGTGATATGCGAAATTGGCGGGCGCCCCTCCCAGGGCCTTTCCTGTGGGTAGCATATCCCAAAGGATCTCACCCAGTCCTACTATTACTTTTTTCACCTTAGAATTTGAAAATGGCGGCGGAAGTGGCGGAGATGCTGATGGTATCTCCTTTCCGGCCTTGTTTGTAAGTGCATTTCCTGTAGTTTCCGCCTATGAGTTCCGGCTTTGAGGCCTCCACGGGAAGGTTGACGGTCACGGCCTTGGCGGAAGGGTTGATAACAACATAGCATCGCTCGCCGCCAAGCTTGCGCTCGTAAACCATAGGGTACGGCTGCTCAAGGCTGCTGACCAGACGCCAGGAGGCGTCGGCGCCCAGCGCCTTGACCTCCTTGCGGAGCCTCAGCAGCCCGCGAACGTAGTTGAGAAGGGAAGCCGGGTCCGCCTCCGCCTTCTCCACGGTCATTCTGTCAGGATCAGGGTCCTGCGGGATGTATATCTTGTCGATGGGGGCGGTGGAGAAGCCGGCGTTGGCGCTGCCGTCCCAAAGCATTGGGATGCGGCAGCCGGCGCGCCCGCCGGACCCCTCCGTTGGAGGTGCCGCGGGGTTCTGCTTGAGGCCTATCTCATCGCCGTAGAAAATGAACGGCACGCCAGGCATTGTGAGGAAGAAGGTCATTGCCACCTTGAGTTCCTCAGGGGTGGTGCGTCCTTCCGTGCACAGGCGGTTGAAGTCGTGGTTGCCTGAAGGCATAGACACGTAGCCCTTGCCCTGCACGGAATCGTATTGGTATTTGTACAGGTTGTACCAGGTCTGGAGGCCGCCGCCACCCGCCTTGTCAAAGTAAGGCGGCGTGGGCTCCTGGCCTCCGCGCCCCCTGCGCCCATAGAAGAACAGGGTGGAGTAGTTGTACTGGCCGTCGTGGCAGAAGAAGTCCAGGTCAAAGCCGGCCTCCGTGGACTGTGCCGGGTTGAACCATTCCGCAATCAGGATGCCCTCGGGGTATTCCTGGTCGAACCACTTTACAAAGTCTTCCTTCCAGAGCTTGATGGTCTCGGATTTGTCATCGTCATTCTTGACCAGGCTGGCGGCCATATCCACGCGGAAGCCGTCCACGCCCTTGTCCATCCAGAAAGACATTATGTTCTTGAGCTCGCGCCTCATAGCCATTGGGCCGGGGGCGTCCACAGCCTGCTCCCACGGATGGGAAGGGTCCGGATTGGCAAAGCCGAAGTTCAGCGCGGGCTGGGTGTCAAAGAAGTTCTTTATGTAGAAAGGCCCGCGCGGGGCGTCGGTTGCCACGAATTTGCTCAGGAGGGTGCCTCCTCCCTGCATCTGGACGTTGGAACCGCTCTGGGGCTTGAAGCTTGGCCAGATGTAATAGTCCGAATAGCGCAGGTTTGGAGCCTCCTTGGACTGGAGGAACCATTCATTCTGGTCCGAAGAGTGGCCTGCCACCAGGTCCATCACCACCTTGATGCCGCGGGCGTGCGCCTGGTTGACCAGTTCCACAAGGTCAGTATTTGTGCCGAAGCGCGGATCCACCTTGTAGAAGTCTATTACGTCGTAACCGCCGTCCGTCCATCCTGAAACATACACGGGGTTCAGCCAGATGGCCGTCACGCCGATGGACTTGATATAGTCCAGACGGGATATTATGCCGGGAATGTCTCCTATTCCGTTGCCGTCGCTGTCCTGGAAGGACGACGGGTAGATCTGGTAGAATACGGCGTCGCTGAGCCAGGAGGGCTGGCTGGGATCGGGGGCGGACAGGGCTGTAGTGGTCATAAGGCACGCAAGGGCGCTGATAATAAGACGCAATTTCATATTTTTTACAATTCCAATATACCCAAAGATAAGAATTTAATTTGTATCTTTGCACGCAATAACATTTAATCACCAGCCTTATGTCTTTTATCGATGAAAGAATAGCAATGGATGGTCTTACTTTCGACGATGTATTGCTTATCCCCGCTTATTCCCAAGTACTTCCCAAAGAAGTGAACCTTTCCGGCCGGTTTTCAAGGAACATTCCTTTGAACATCCCCATAGTATCCGCTGCAATGGATACCGTAACGGAGGCTCCAATGGCCATAGCCCTTGCCAGGGAAGGAGGAATAGGCGTGATACATAAGAATATGTCCATACCGGAGCAGGCCGCCGAAGTGCGCAAGGTAAAGCGCGCTGAGAACGGGATGATAATGGATCCTATCACCATCCACAAGGACCAGACCGTGGGAGACGCCCTGCAGCTGATGCACGAGAACCACATCGGCGGAATCCCCGTAGTTGACAACGATGACATGCTGGTGGGAATCGTTACCAACCGCGACGTCCGTTTCCAGACCGATATGGACGTCAAGATAGAAGACGCAATGACCAGCAAGGGCCTGGTCACCATCCTGGACAACCAGACGGACCGCGAGTACGTGAAGAAGGTCCTCCAGGAGCATAAGGTGGAAAAACTCCCCGTGGTCAACGCCAAGGGAAAGATCGTGGGACTCATCACCTACAAGGACATAACAAAGGAGAAACTCCATCCGTTCGCCTGCAAGGACTCCAACGGACGCCTCAGGGTGGCCGCCGGAATTGGCATCACCAATGACGCCCTTGCAAGGGTTACCGCCCTTGTGGCGGAAGGCGTGGACGCAGTGGTGCTTGACAGCGCCCACGGCCACAGCAAAGGCGTGCTGGACAAATTGAAAGAGATAAAGGCCGCTTTCCCCAAGCTTGACGTTGTGGTAGGAAACATCGCCACCGCAGAGGCCGCCAAGATGCTGGTTGAGGCAGGCGCCGACGGCATCAAGGTGGGTATCGGACCCGGCTCCATCTGCACCACCCGTATAGTTGCAGGCGTGGGTGTGCCTCAGCTGAGCGCAATCTACGAATGCGCCCAGGAGGCCCACAAGGCCGGCATCCCTATCATCGCGGACGGAGGCCTCCGTTACTCAGGTGACGTGGTAAAGGCCCTGGCCGCCGGAGGCGACTGCGTGATGTGCGGATCAATGTTCGCCGGAACTGAAGAGGCCCCCGGCGAGACCATCATCTACAACGGCCGCAAGTTCAAGACCTACCGCGGAATGGGATCCCTGGACGCAATGGCCGCAGGTTCCAAGGACCGCTATTTCCAGGACAAGGAGACGGAGGTCAAGAAACTGGTCCCGGAAGGAATCGTAGGACGCGTGCCTTACAAGGGAACTCTGGAAGAGACTGTGTATCAGCTTATTGGAGGTCTTCGTTCGGGAATGGGATACTGCGGTGCGCACAACCTGGCGGAACTCCAGCAGGCCCGTTTCACCAGGGTTACCGCAAGCGGAATGACTGAGAGCCACCCGCACGACGTAACAATCACCAAGGAAACACCCAACTACTCCAGAGGCGAGTAGGAACGGATTTTGATATAGCAGAAAGGTCCCTGGTTTGTTGCAGGGGCCTTTTTAATTGGTTCACTATGAAACGTATTCTAAGAATGATGGCAAGCGCCATCCTGTCAATCATTTGTATGAGTGCATTTGCAAAAGACGACGGGGGCCACACCCTTACATCGCTGTGGAAATCCTTCTACACGGCAATGAACGAGGACAAGCCCAAAGACCAGGAACGGATCCTGGAAAACATCAAGAAGGAAGCCCTGTCCAAGAGACTGGCCTGGGACTATTACGACGCCTGCCAGCAGTATGTCCAGGTGCGCGCCCGCTCCAATTGGAAACTGTACGAGGAACTGGACCAGGCCTTCCGCAAGGAAATAGAGTCCTTCCCGGTTCCGGTGGCGGCCTTCTACCTGAAAATGGGAGAAAACCCGCAGGAACTGCTGGAATTCGTGCGCAAGAACAAGGCAAGGCTGGAGTCCGCGCGCAATGATGAATTCTACGAAAGGGACTACCGCATAAACGGAGAATTGTATTCCGAAGTGCTGCTCCAGTACCTCCATAACGATTACGAATACGCCCTCTGGGCCATCTACCTTCAAGGCGAGGACTCCCAGGAATTCAGCAGCCTGGTAAAGGGCAAGTATCCCGAGGAAGGGTTTGCGGAGTATTCCAAGATAAAGAGGAAGGTGGAGAATAAGGAAGAACTTAACTCGTTCGCCGGCAAGTACGCCGGCAAGGCCGTGGCTATGATGGCTCGCCAGGACCTGCTTTCCATCTTTTATAACGAACTCAGGGAGAAGAAAGGCTCCTCCAAGGAATATGCTTCCCTGCGGGACGCCTGCGAGAATTTCATAAAGGAGCGCAATGCCTTCTCCGGATCGGAAAGGGCCATTGCAAAACTCTGCGACAACCCCGACCAGCTTTTGGAAAACCTCAATTCCAAGGCCATAGGATACAAGATCAATGACGGGGAGGTTGAGGTTTATATGCGCAACCTTCCTTCCGTTACTTTCCAACTGCTTCAGAACAAGAAAGTCACCTGGCAGACTGAACTCAAGAATCCCGTCGGCAGTTATTACGTGACGGATACCGTCCGTTTCAACCTTCCCGCGATGGATGACGGCCGATACGACGTCCACAGTTTCAACGGAAAGACGGAAAGGGATGACGTATATGAGCGCTATACGGTTTCCGTTTCAATACGCAGGGACGCCTCCGGAAGCAGTGTCTATGCAGCTGATTACAAGACCGGAAGGCCTTTGGGCGTCGTGGACCTTGTAGTGGCGGACAATGAAGATAAAGAGACCGGACGCACTACAGTTGACACGTCCAACGGATTCGCCGCATTGGGCGCTGACATTGCCAGCCAGCTCCAGATACGCTCAAGGTCCCGTAAAGTGTACGTGACGTACAAGGATGCCCAGGGCTATACCCGCCGCTCCCGCGACAACTATGTCTATTTCTCCGATCAGGGAGAATACAACCCGGATGAGAGTCAGCTGCACGCATACCTGATTACGGACCGAGGCGCTTTCAACCCGGACGAGACGGTCTATTTCAAGGCTATGCTCTACACCGGGGAATATACCCTCAAGAACTGCCCTGCGGGCAGGAAGGTTACCGCCCGCCTGCTGGATCCCCAGAACCGTGAAATTGACTCCAAGGACCTGGAAACCAATGAATACGGATCCGTTGCCGGGGAATTTGTCCTCAAGAGGGGAGAGAGGAACGGAATGTACCGCCTGGAAATCCGTCTGGGGAACCTCACCCTGGCTGCCAAAAGCCTCAGGGTGGACGATTTTGTCCTTCCTACATACGAACTCATCTGGAAACACGACAGGACATACTACCGTCCTGTGGAGAAGATAGAACTTAAAGGAACCCTCTTGAGTTACTCCGGCCACGGCCTTGGTGCCGCCAGGATAACTTATACCCTGCGCAAGAACTGGGAGGAAGTGGCATCCGGCACGCTTCCCGTTGACGGACAGGGCAACTTCTCTGTAGAAGTGATACCTGACGGCAGCGACTACCTGAACTATTCAATTGAAGTCAAGGTGGTGGACGCCACAGGGGAGACCAAGACCTTCGAGAGTTACTGCTCCGTGCAGAAAAAGCCGGAAGAGCCCAAGGAGTATTTCTTCAAGACCCTCAGTTCACAGGACACATTGGCCGTGAGGACCGTGGCTGGCAGCCAGCGTACCTGGATGATAGCCAGCCTGTACGGTCCGGGGAACGTCCTTCTGGACACCCGCCTGCTGGAATTCGCCCCCCAGGGCGGCGCTCCTGCGGAGACTACTGTCAGCTATGACTACAAGGATTCCTATCCCGATGCCATTACCCTTGAACTCCTGTACTTCCAGAACGGAAGTTATCATACATATTCCGCTGTGGCCCGGCGCCCGGACACCAGATATGAAATGCCCCTGAAAGTGACGCGTTTCAGTGACGAAACCCTTCCCGGCAGGACATATTCCTTTACATTCTCCGGACTTCCCGGAATGGAGGTCGCCGCAAGCATATTCGACAAGAGCACGGAGAATATGGCTTCCAACGTATGGAGGGTGCTCCGCGCAAGCCAGGTATCTCCCGCCCACGTCCTTTCAAGGGTGATCACCGGATCGGATTATTGCGATGCCGACATCTATGAACCCGTATTCTACCCGCAAGGCGGCAGGATAATGTATAAAGCTGCATCCACGCGCGGAGGGGCCGTTATGATGGCTACACAATCTGCAAGGGCATATAACGCCACAGCCGATATGATGGTCGTTGAAGAAGCCCTGGACGACATGGCGTACGGAGAAGCGATGGAAGCTGACGAAGAGATGGCGATGCCCGAGGCCGCCCCGGCACCTGAATCCGGCTACATCCGTGAGAACTTTGCCAACACAATTGCCTGGGAGCCGTTCCTGAAGGCGGACGAAAACGGGGAAGTGAGCCTGCGGTTCACCAATGCGGACAAGCTTTCCACCTATTACGTCCAGTTGTTCGCCATTGACAGACAGATGCGCAACGCCGTGCTGCGCCGCGAGATGGTCGTTTCCCTTCCGGTCAAGGTTGCCATTGTGGAACCGCTGTACCTGTACAGGGATGACAGATACACTCCTGCCATAACCCTTTCAAATGCCAGGAACCAGGATATTTCAGGAGTTGTGGAAATCAGTTTCTACGGCGGAGCGGATTACAAGGCTGCACCCCTGCTTTCTACCCATAGCGAGAGGATAATAGTCCCGGCATCTTCCGCGGCCAAGTTCAGCTATGACGCCACTGTTCCTGCGGCCGACAGCCTGGGCATAATGGTCAAGTTCACCGCAGACCAGGGAGACTTCGGCTCCGACGCCCTGTTCACAGCCATCCCGGTTTACGAGCCGGTGCAGACCCTTACCGAGGCGCATTCATCCCTGCTTTTCACCACCGATGACAGGGATGCCGTAATAGCCCGCCTCCGCGGCCAGTTCGTGAACGTGGCCGGTTCGCTTGCCACCGTCAGGGAAATATCCATCTTCCAGATGCTTGGAGAGGCTATCCCTGAAAAGATTGACATAACGTCCAACAACCTGGTTTGCCTGCTGGATTCCTATTACGCCAACTATCTCCTTGAGAGGATGGGACAGGGACGCCTCAGCACAGAGCAGAAGGACGATGTAATGAAGCGCATAATGGCCTGCAGGAAGGCGGACGGAGGATTCTCCTGGTTCCCGGAGATGGATTCATCGCCCATCCTTACGGCCGTGCTTCTGGAGAAGTTCGCTCTGATGGGCTTGAAGGTGGATCCCGCCACAGTGCAGTATCTTGATTCCCAGTATTTCCACAAGGAGAAGAGGCCTTACTGGTATGGCGGAATAAGTATGGCGCAGTACGCTTACATCCGCGCCCTTTACGCCTCCGTTCCGTTCAGCCGCAAGGGCATTGACAGCAAGGAATGGAAAGAGTTCAAGAAGGCTTTCAAGAAGTATATGGTTCCAACCAAGGTGCGCGGTCTCAACGGCCAGATCCTGGCCAAGACCTTCCGCATCAAGACCTTGCAGCTGCTTTACGAATCCCAGGAAGGCCTGCGCCTTGCAAGCGACTGGGGCATAAAGCTCTTCAGCGCATCCCGTATGCGCAAGTCCCTGGAGAAGGACCTCGCGTCCCTCGTGCAATACGCCCAGCCGCACGTTTCCGGAGGCCAGTATTTCCCCAACGCGGTTATGCCCTGGCGCGGCCAGATGGAGAGCGAGCTCTACGCCCACTCCCTGCTCTGCGACCTGCTTGAGCGTTACGGCTACGCCGACATCGCAAACGGCATCCGCCTGTGGATTATGGTTCAGAAGGAGACGCAGCAGTGGGCTTCGGACCCTGCCTATATCCAGGCCCTGGGTTCAGTGCTGAGCGGCCCCCGCGAGATTCTGGACACCAAGGTGATAGCCCTGAGCGCAAGCTTCAGCAAGCCTTTCGAGCAGATAAAGGCCGCCGGCAACGGCTTCACCGTAGAGCGCAAGTACTTCCTTGGAGACAAGGAACTCAAGGACGGCGATATGGTGAACGTGGGTGACAGGATCCGCGCTGAATACCGCCTCTGGAGCGAGGAGAACCGCAGTTTCGTGGTGCTGCGCGCACCGCGTCCGGCGGGTCTCCGCCCCGTGCAGCAGCTGTCGTCATACAGCTGGCGGTGCTACCGCAGCGTGAAGGCGGAAACCACGGAGTACTGGTACGAAGTCTTCGCAGAGGAGAAGCAGACCGTCACCGAGGAGTTCTATGTAACGCAAAAAGGCTCCTTCCGGAGCCCTGTAGCCAACATAGAGTGCCTCTATGCGCCGCATTACCGTGCCAACGACGCGGGCGGCGGCTATACCTTGCTGTCGCAGTAAACGCAGCGCACGATGCCGCCTTCCGTCTCGTGGAAGAGTTGGGGGACGTTCTCGTGGTTGCAGATACATTTTGTATTACGGCAATGCCTGCCTTCATCCTGGAAATATTCCGGGTGGGCGGGCATTGAGTGTGAAGGGTCGTCCTTCCACTCGAGGAGCTTGCATATGAGGGACATACGAACGAACTTTCCGTTCTCCACCTGCCTGAAATAGGCTGCGCGGGGATCTGCGTCCACTTCCTGGCGGATTTCGTTCACCCTTGGGAGCGGGTGGAGGATGGCCATATCGGGCTTTGCGCCCTTGAGTTTCTCGCAGTCCAGCACAAAGCTGTCCTTGACCCTCTCGAACTCGTCCTCGTCCAGGAAACGCTCCTTCTGGACGCGGGTCATATACAGCACGTCCAGTTCGCCTATCACCTCCTCTATGCTCCTGACTTCCTTGTACCTGAGGCCAAGTTTGTCGCAGACGTCGCTCTTGATGTAGTCCGGCAGGCGCATCTCGTCGGGGGAGATGAGCACTATGTCTATTCCCTGATAGCGGGAAAGGGCTTTGATGAGGGAATGTACGGTACGGCCAAAGCGGAGGTCTCCGCAGAATCCTATGGTAATGTTGTCAATATGCCCCAGTTCCCGCTGGATAGTAAGCAGGTCCGTCAGGGTCTGTGTTGGATGGGCGTGGGAACCGTCTCCGGCGTTGATGATAGGCACGGTGGAGACTTTAGAAGCCACGTAGGGGGCTCCCTCCAGGGGATGGCGCATAGCTATTACGTCAACGAAGTTGCCTACAGTGAGCGCGGTGTCGCCAACGCTTTCGCCTTTGGCCACGGACGAACTGCGGGCGTCCGAGAATCCCAGGACATTGCCTCCCAGCTCCATCATCGCGGCGGTGAAGCTGAGCCTGGTACGGGTACTGGGCTCGTAGAAGAGGGTGGCCAGTTTGTGGTAGCGGAGTTTCTCGCGGAACTGGTCCCGGTTGTCAATGATCACCTGGGCGTAATCTATTATCTCGTCTATCTCCTCCTTTGTAAAGTCGGTAGGGTCTATAAGGTGCTTCATATCTTCTTGCTTATTTGATCCAGCTTTCGTCCGATGGGTTGTCCCTGAATTTGAGGATGCGATCCTTCCATTCAGCGTCTATGTATCCTTCCTGGGCTGCTACCTCTACCAGTGCGTCCAGGTTGGAGAGGGAGTAATTGACAACGTTTGCGGCGGCCAGCCTGTCAAGGCCTTTCTTCATTCCATAGGTGAAGATGCTGACGATGCCCAGCACCTGGGCTCCTGCCTCGCGCAAAGCTTCCACAACCTCAATTGCGCTGCCTGCAGTGGAGATGAGGTCCTCTATCACCACAACCTTGCAGCCTGGTTCCATACGGCCCTCGATGCGGTTGTTGCGCCCGTGGCTCTTGGCCTCGCCGCGCACGTAGCCCATAGGCATATCCAGGATGGATGCGGCTATGGCGGCGTGCGCAATCCCGGCGGTACTTGTTCCCATAAGCATCTGTGCTTCAGGGAATTTACTCTTTACGGTGTCGGCTATTGCCTGCTCCACAACCTCGCGTACGCGCGGAGCGGAAAGTACAAGACGGTTGTCACAGTAGATTGGGCTCTTTATTCCGCTGGCCCAGGTGAACGGCTCCTGCGGGCGAAGGAATACGGCCCCTATGGACAGGAGGTTCTTTGCGATGGTGTTTTCTATATTGTTCATAATTAGATTCTTCACTTGTTAGATTCTTCACTTGTTAGATTCTTCACTTGTTAGATTCTTCACTTGTTAGATTCTTCACTTGTTAGATTCTTCACTTCGTTCAGAATGACAAGTGTCATCCTGAGGCTTGCCGAAGGATCTGATTAAAGGAAATCAGTTACACATTGGTTGTAGGCGGCCACGGGGTCTTCCGCGGCGGTGATGGGGCGGCCCACCACTATGAAGTCCGAGCCAATCTCCTTGGCGCGGGCGGGGGTGGTGATGCGGACCTGGTCGTCCGCGGCGGCTCCGGCAAAGCGGATGCCCGGGGTGACGGTAAGGAACCCCTGTCCGCAGCGCTTCTTTACCAGCGCCGCTTCCAGCGGGGAGCAAACCACTCCGTCAAGCCCCGCCTCCTTGGTGTTGGCGGCGTACTGGGCTATGGTCTCTTCCATCGAGGCGTTGATGAGCAGTTCATCGCGCATTCTCTGCTCGCTGGTTGAGGTGAGCTGCGTCACGGCAATGAGGAGCGCACGGGTGCCGTCAGGCCTTGTAAGGCCTTCAAGGGCTGCGCGCATCATCTCTATTGTTCCGGCAGCGTGCACGTTGGTCATATCCACGTCCAGTTCAGACAATACCCTGGCGGTTTTCTTTACGGTATTGGGTATGTCGTGCATCTTGAGGTCCAGGAAAATCTTGTGGCCGCGGCGCTTGATCTCGCGGACAATCTCCGGTCCTGCGGCATAATAAAGCTCCATTCCAATTTTCACGAACGGCTTGCGCTCGCAGTCCTTGAACTTGTCCAGGAAGGCCAGAACCTGCTCCGCGCCGGAAAAGTCACAGGCAATGATTACATCTCTCATGCTACTCCAATTATTTCGTTAATGTCCTCTATTCCAAGTTTTTGCATAAGGGAGGGAAGCTCCTCCAATATCTCCTTGCAGGCATACGGGTTCTTGAGGTTCTCCGCTCCCACCTGCACGGCGGTGGCTCCCGCCATCATCATTTCAATCACGTCAGAAGCGCTGCTTACGCCTCCGCATCCCATAATGGGGATGCTGCAGGCGCGTGACACCTGGTTCACCATCCTCAGGGCTACGGGGAATATCGCCCTGCCGCTGAATCCGCCGTAGCGGTTGGCCAGGATGGGTACCCTGCGGTTAATGTCGATGCGCATTCCCAGCAGGGTGTTTACCAGTGTCAGTCCGTCCGCTCCGGCCTCTTCGCAGGCCTTGGCTATGGACACTATGTCAGTGACATTGGGACTCAGTTTGACGAAAACCGGCTTTGTGCACACGGCCTTTACCGCGGCTGTTATCTCAGCCGCAGCCGTGGCCGAGGTCCCGAACGCCATCCCGCCTCCGTGAACATTTGGGCAGGACACGTTAACCTCCAGTATGTCAATATCCCTGCACTTGTCTGCGGCGGTGCAGGACTTTACGTATTCTTCAAGGCCGAAGCCGCTGATATTGGCTATCACCACTCCGCCGTAAATCTTGCGCAATTGGGGAATCTTCTCGGAAAGGAGCGCCTCTATTCCCGGATTCTGGAGCCCCACTGAGTTGAGCATTCCGTCCGGAGTCTCCGCAATCCTTGGGCATTCGTTGCCAAAGCGGGCTTCCAGCGTTGTTCCTTTAAGGGAGATGCCTCCCAGGATGTTCAGGTCATATTCTCCGGCCATTTCCAAACCGAAGCCGAAGGTGCCGCTTGCCGGAATCACCGGATTCGCGAGCCTTACTCCGCAAAGATTGACTTCAGTTACCATATTATGTCCTCCTTCTTGAATACGGGTCCGTCCGCGCATACGCGCTTGGCCCCGCTGTTGGTGTGGCAGGTGCAGCCGTAGCATATCCCGCAGCCGCAGCCCATCCTTTCTTCAAGGCTGGCCTCGCCCGGGCCTTCCAGGCTCTGGCACACGGCCTTCATCATTGGCGCCGGGCCGCAGGTGTAAAAGTAGTCGAATTCAGGATTCACGGCCTTGATGGCATCGGTCACAAAGCCTTTCACTCCCAGTGTTCCGTCCAGCGTGGCCAGGTGCACATCGGCCCCCATAGCCTTGAATTCATCCACCAGGACCGCGTCGGCGGCGGTGTTGAATCCCATAACCACGCATACCTTCTTTCCGGACGCTATCAGTTCCTTTGCAAGGCTGAAGACAGGGGAGGCTCCAAGCCCGCCGCAGGCTATGAGCGCGCTGCTGCGGCAGGCGCCGGCGTCAAAGCCGTTGCCAAGGCCGCACAGCAGCTCCAGGATCTGCCCGGGCTGCATCCCGCTGATCACCGCCGTGCCCTGTCCTACCACTTTGTATATCACGGCCAGGCTTTCGGGATCCCACTCCTGGGCCGCCAGCGGCCTGCGGAGGAAGAATCCCTCAACCGCCACGTTCACGAACTGCCCTCCGCGCTTGAGCGAGCCAGTGGGCCCCGCCAGGCGCATCCTGTACGTCTTGTCGGCGATCAGTTCATTGGAAATGATGGTGTATAACGCTTTTTCCATCAGTGGTTGTATTCGTCGTCAATAGTGGAAATACCAAGTGTGATCTCCTCCAGCACGTCCAGGAGCACGCGCACGGTCTCCAGGGAAGTGAAGATGGTAACGTTGTTCTCCACGGCGGCGCGGCGGATCTCATATCCGTCAAGCCTGGTGCTGTGCTGGTTGATGTCAATGGTGTTTATAACATAGCTCACGTGGCCCTGGCGGAGACTGCTTATGATGTCCTTGCTGCCTTCGCTGAGCTTGTCCAGGCTGCGGGTCCTGATGCCGTTCTGCTTGAGGAATTCGGCAGTGCCCTTGGTGGCCTCTATGTTGAATCCCAGGTTGTAGAAGCGACGGATCAGAGGAAGGGCCTCTTCCTTGTCCTTGTCCGCTATGGTGGCGAATACAGTTCCGTAGTTCACCACGCTCACGCCGGACGCCTGGAGCGATTTGTAGAGGGCGCGGGTCAGGGAATCGTCATATCCTATGGCCTCTCCGGTGGACTTCATCTCCGGGGAGAGGTAGGTGTCTATGCCCTTGATCTTTCCGAACGAGAATGCGGGGCTCTTTACATAGTGCCTGTGGCGCTCAGGATAGTAAACCTGGTTAATTCCCTGCTCCTTGAGGGAGTGCCCCAGCATCACCATAGTGGCTATCTTGGCCATAGGGACGCCTGTGGACTTGGACAGGAACGGAACCGTACGGGAAGAGCGCGGGTTCACCTCAATTACATATACGTCGTTGCGCGAGTCAACTATGAACTGGATGTTGAACAGTCCTACGATACCTATCTCCAGACCCAGTTTGACGGTGTAGTCTATGATCTTGTCCTTGACGTCCTGGTCCAGGGAGAACGAAGGGTACACGCTTATGGAGTCTCCGGAATGGATTCCGGTGCGCTCCACGTGCTCCATAATTCCGGGGATGAACACGTCCTTGCCGTCGCAGATGGCGTCAACTTCGCACTCCTTGCCCTGGATGTACTTGTCCACCAGGACAGGGGAGTTCTCGTTGATCTCCACCGCGTTGTGCAGATAGTGGCGTAGAGCCTCCTCATTGCCCACGATCATCATTGCGCGGCCTCCAAGCACAAAGGACGGGCGCACCAGCACCGGATAGCCAATCTCAGCCGCGGCCTTCACGCCTTCCTCCACGTCAGTCACGGCCTTGGCCTTTGGCTGGGGGATTCCGGTCTTGCGCATAATGGCCTCGAAGAGCTTGCGGTCCTCCGCGTTGTCTATGGCTTCTATCTGGGTGCCTATGATGGGCACGTCGAACTCGGCCAGGGGTCCCGCAAGGTTGATGGCCGTCTGGCCTCCCAGGGTTACTATGATTCCCTTGGGCTTCTCAATCCTTATTATGTTCATCACATCCTCTACGGTAAGAGGCTCAAAGTACAGTTTGTCTGAGATTGAGTAGTCGGTGGAAACGGTCTCAGGGTTGTTGTTGATGATTATGGCTTCGTACCCTGCCTCACGGATGGCCCAGATGGCGTGTACGGTGGAATAGTCGAACTCCACGCCCTGGCCTATCCTGATAGGGCCGGCGCCCAGCACCAGTATCTTTTCGCGGTCGCTTATCACCGTCTCGTTCTCCTGCTCGTATGTGGAGTAGAAGTAAGGGACGTCCGCATCGTGCTCGGCGGCGCAGCTGTCTATGAACTTGTAAACAGGGTTGATGCCCAGGGACCACCTGTATTCTATGGTCTCCTTTTCCGTCATTCCCCACAGCTGGCCTATGAACTTGTCGCTGAATCCCAGCCTCTTTGCCTGGTACAGCGTCTCCTTGTCCTTGGGGTTGGCCTTGAGGACCTCCTCCATACGCACAATGTTGCATATCTTCTCAAGGAAGAGCATATCTATCTTTGTGCGGTCATATATGTGCCTGATATCCACGCCGTTGCGTATCAGCTGGGCTATGGCCAGGTAGTGGTCGTCCGGGAACTTTACAATGTACTGGAGCATCTCCTCGTTGCTCATTGACTCGAACTTGCGCTTCCACAGGTGGCAGCAGCCTATTTCCAGCGAGCGGATGGCCTTGAGGAAACTCTCCTCAAAGGTGCGGCCTATGCTCATAACCTCGCCGGTGGCCTTCATCTGGGTGCCGAGTTCGTTGGAAGCCTCGCTGAACTTGTCGAACGGGAAGCGCGCCACCTTGCTCACGATATAGTCGATGGAAGGCTCGCAGCAGGCGGGGGCGCCTGCGACGGTGATTTCGTCCAGTGTGAGGCCCACTGCAATCTTTGCGGTCACGCGTGCGATGGGGAAGCCGCTGGCCTTGGAAGCCAGGGCAGAAGAGCGTGACACGCGCGGGTTCACCTCAATGATATAGTAGTTGAAGGAAAGCGGATCCAGGGCGAACTGGATGTTGCATCCGCCTTCTATCTTGAGGGCGCGGATAAGCTTGAGGGCGCTTGCGCGCAGTATCTCGTATTCCTTGTCTGCAAGTGTCTGGACTGGGGCCACCACAACGGAATCTCCGGTGTGGATACCCACGGGGTCCACGTTCTCCATTGAGCAGATGGTGATGGCGGTGTCGTTCTTGTCCCTCATCACCTCGAACTCTATCTCCTTGTATCCCTTCACGCTCTTCTCTATGAGCACCTGGTGTACAGGGGAGAGGGCAAGGGCATTACGCATCATCTCTGTGAGTTCCGCCTCGTTGCTGGCGAATCCGCCGCCTGTTCCTCCAAGGGTGAACGCAGGGCGGAGAACCACCGGGAAGCCAATCTTGTGAGCCGTCTCTACGGCCTCTTCAATGCTGTAGCAGATCTGTGAAGGAATCACCGGTTCTCCCAGCTCTATGCACAGTTCCTTGAACAGCTCGCGGTCCTCCGCCTGCTCAATGCTGTGGAAAGAGGTTCCCAGGATCTCTACGTGGCACTCTTCAAGGACGCCCTTGCGCGCCAGTTTCACGGCCAGGTTGAGGCCTGTCTGGCCTCCCAGGCCGGGAACAATGGCGTCCGGCCTCTCGTAACGGATGATCTTGGCCACATATTCCAGGTCCAGCGGCTCCATATAGACCTTGTCCGCCATATGCGTGTCGGTCATAATGGTTGCCGGGTTGGAGTTCACCAGCACAACTTCATAGCCTTCTTCCTTGAGGGCGAGGCAGGCCTGGGTGCCCGCATAGTCGAATTCGGCTGCCTGGCCAATCACAATTGGGCCGGAGCCAATCACCATTATCTTGTTTATGTCAGTTCTCTTAGGCATTGTCTATTCCTCCATCATTGCTATGAATTTGTCAAAAAAGTCGCTCTCCTGGGGGCCCGGGGCTCCTTCCGGATAGAACTGGACGGTGTAAACCTTGTCTGCGGAGCACTTGAGGCCCTCTACGGTGCCGTCGGAAGCGTCCTTGTAAACCACCTCCAGGGGTGTGCCCTTGAGCGAGGCCTCGTCAACCGCGTAGTTGTGGTTGTGCTCGGTGGTTATGATGCGTCCGGACTCCATATTGCGTACGGGGTGGCCTCCGTGGTGGCCGCAGAGCATCTTGAAGGTCTTGGCTCCGTAGGAACGGGCTATGAGAAGATGTCCCAGGCATATTCCGAACAGGGGAAGCCTGCCCTTGAGGTTGTTGACAAGCTCTATGAGGCCGGGAAGGTTGTCAGGGCTTCCGGGGCCGTTGGAAATGATTACTCCGTCCGGATCGAAGGAGAGGATATCCTCGAGGGTGGAGTTGTAAGGCACCACGGTCACGTTGCATCCGCGCTGGTTGAGGGCGGACACAATGCTGTGCTTGAGGCCGCAATCTACTATCACGACGTCATATTTGTGCTGGGGGGTGCGGGAGAACCATCTCTTGGTGCAGCTCACCTTTGCCACCTGGTCCGTCTGGACGGGGGCCTGGGCAATGAGAACCAAGGCGTTGCCGGTGGACATAGACTCGTCCACGATGGCGGCCTTCATACTGCCCTCAGTGCGGATAATGCGGGTAAGCATACGCGTGTCGGGGCCGCTGAGGATGGGAATCCCGTGCTCGTCCATCTCTTCCGACAGGGTTTTTGTGTAACGGAAGTTGGACGGTGTGTCGCAGTACTCGCGCACTATGAGTCCCGCTATTGAAAAGGTGCGGGCCTCGAAGTCGTCGTCGGTAATACCATACTGGCCTATCAGAGGATAGGTCATCACTACTAACTGTCCGGCGTAGGCCGGGTCGGAAGCTATTTCCTGATACCCCACCATTGAGGTATTGAAAACTATTTCCCCTACGACAGGGCTCTGTGACCCGTATCCCAGGCCGTGGAACTCCTGCCCGTTTTCGAGAACAAGCTTCATTTTTTTCATTTTCCTATATCTTAAATATTGTCTTTCCTTTGTAAACGGTCTCCACGCACCTGCCGTAAACCTCCCAGCCGTCAAACGGGGTGCTGTGCCCCCTGGAGAAGAATGCCGATGAGTCTATGACATAAGGCTCTCCAACCTCAAAGAAGGCCCTGTCGCGGTCTGCCTCAGGAAGGCGGAAGCGTTTGCGCGGTGCCGTGCTCATAAGGTCCACGAGTTTCTCAAGGGAGATTACGCCCTTGAGTACCAGATGGGTGTAGAGGACCGGGAACGCCGTTTCCAGGCCAGTTATGCCCATCGCGCTGCCTTCGAGTCCCTTGGATTTCTCCTCCGCGCTGTGCGGGGCGTGGTCCGTTGCAATCATATCTATGGTGCCGTCCTGGATGCCTTCCAGAAGGGCGTCCCTGTCCGCGGCGGTGCGCAGGGGTGGATTCATCTTGAAGCGGCCGTCTTCCTGCAGGTCGTCCTGGCACAGGACAAGGTAGTGGGGCGCGGTCTCGCAGGTGACGTCCACGCCGCGGGCCTTGGCCCGGCGGATCAGGTCCACGCTCTCCTTTGTGGAGATGTGGCATACGTGGTATGCGCAGCCGCATTCCTCCGCGAGCGCCAGGTCCCTTTCAATCTGGCCCCACTCGCTCTGCGAGCAGATGCCCCTGTGGCCGTGGAGGCGGGCGTATTCCCCGTCGTGGATGTAGCCGCCGTGCAGCAGGGAGTTGTCCTCGCAGTGTGCGGCAAGGATGCAGTCCTGCTCGGCAATGAGCTTCATTGCCTTGCGCATCACGTCCTCATCCTGCACGCCGCTGCCGTCGTCCGAGAATGCCACGCAGTTGCCCTTGAGGGCCTTGACGTCCACCACCTCCAGGCCCTTGCGGCCCAGGGTTATGGTGGCGTACGGCCTTACGTCTATCAACGCATCCCTGCGGATCAGTTCGAGCTCCTTTTCAAGGTTTTCCGGGCAGTCCGGGGCGGGGGAGAGGTTGGGCATGGGGCATACGGCGGTATATCCGCCGGCCGCCGCCGCCATACATCCGCTGAGGATGGTCTCCTTGTAGGAAAAACCGGGTTCGCGGAAGTGTACGTGCACGTCCGCGAGGGCGGGAACCTCTATTATATCCTTTAAGGCCATGACAAAAAAAATGACGACTTTCAAAAGCCGTCAACCAATTAAAAAATAAAAATGAAACAGTTTGGCCGATACCTTGCCGGAAGCCGGAGAGTACTGTATGCAGCTTGTCATCTGTCCCATTGTTTCTTTGTTTCTGCAAAGTTATATATTTTCCAAAATACCGCAAGTTTTTTTTCTTTTTTTGAATCTTGGATTGTAACTTTGTGCCTTGCTAACAGACATTGTTAATGGAACTCTTTTACATACGTAAAATCAAGAATTCCCCTTCTTCCGGACACTCTCCGGAAACTTGCCCACAACTATCCTCATTTAAAAGACCCTGTCATTCATTTGGCCGGGCATTGTAGTATCATTTAGTAGTTTTAGAATTATGAAAGTTGGAGTTATAATGGGGTCGACAAGTGATCTGGAGGTCATGTCGGCTGCCTTCGACGTGCTTGACCGCTTCAGGGTACCGTACGAGAAGAAAGTGATCAGCGCCCACCGCGCTCCCGCCCTTCTGGCGGAGTATGCAACCACCGCGCGTGACCGCGGCCTGGACATTATCATCGCAGGGGCCGGCGGAGCCGCGCATCTGCCCGGAGTCACCGCCTCTATGACAACCATCCCCGTGATAGGCGTTCCAATAAGCGGAAAGGCCTTCGGCGGAATGGACGCCCTCCTTTCAATGGTCCAGATGCCTTCCGGAATCCCGGTCGCGACGGTTTCGGTGAACGGCGCAAAGAACGCCGCTCTGCTTGCCGTTTCCATCCTCTCACTTTCCAATCCGGGCCTTGCAGCCGCTCTCAAGTCCTTCCGCGACCAGCAGGCAGAGAACATCAAGCGTACAGAAATCTAACCTTCCCCAATGAACAGCAATACCAACCGAATATTCGTAGAGAAAAAGGAAGGCTTCAGGGTTGAGGCCCTCAGCCTCCAGAACGAACTCAACGAGAACCTTGGCCTTTCCATCCGCAGCCTGCGTCTTTTGAACGTTTACGACCTTGGCGGTTTCTCCGCTGAGCTGCTGGACAAATGCCGCTATTCCGTCTTTGGCGAGACCGTTACGGATACCGTAATGGATTCCTTCCCGCTGGAAGGCCGCAAATACCTTGCGGTGGAGTATATCCCCGGCCAGTTTGACCAGAGGGCGTCCTCCGCAGTTGACTGCGTGCACCTGATAGACCCCCGGGCGGATGTCCAGATCCGCAGTTCCCGCCTGCTTGTCTTTGACGACGATATGTCGGAGGCTGACCTCAAGGCCGTAAAGCACTATTATATCAATGCGGTTGAATCCCGCGAGAAGGACCTTTCCAAACTCAACCTCCAGGACAAGGCGGACGTTAAGCCCATAGCAATCCTGGACGGCTTCACGGATATGCCGGAGGAGGAGTTCCACAAGTTCTGCGCGGACTGGGGCCTTGCAATGAACTCCGACGACCTGCGCGAGGTGGTGAACTACTTCAAGAACGAAGGCCGCAACCCCACCGAGACGGAACTGCGCATACTTGACACATACTGGAGCGACCATTGCCGCCACACCACCTTCACCTCCGAGCTTACGGAGATCACGGTGGACGACTCCTTTATGAAGGAGGAGCTGGAATCCGAACTGGGACGCTTCCACGACATACGCTGCAGCCTCGGAAGGCAGGGCAAGAGCCTGTGCCTGATGGAGCTTGCGACAATAGGGGCGCGCTACCTGCGCTCCAAGGGTCTCCTGGACGATATGGAGCAGAGCGAGGAGAACAACGCCTGCAGCATCTACGTCAATGTCGATGTGGACGGGCAGCAGGAGCGCTGGCTGCTTATGTTCAAGAACGAGACCCACAACCATCCTACGGAGATAGAGCCTTTCGGAGGCGCGGCAACCTGCCTTGGCGGAGCCATCAGGGACCCGCTTTCCGGACGCTCCTACGTATATCAGGCAATGCGCGTGACCGGTGCCGGTGACATATGCAAGCCTGTATCCGAGACCATTCCGGGCAAGCTTCCGCAGAAGGTCATCTCCCGCAAGGCCGCCCAGGGCTATTCCAGCTATGGAAACCAGATAGGCCTTGCCACCACGCACGTGCGTGAGATATACCATCCCGGCTATGTGGCCAAGCGCCTGGAGATAGGCGCCGTGGTGGGCGCAGTGAAGGCGGACAACGTCCGCCGCGAAAGCCCCGCCCCCGGCGACGTGATCCTCCTGCTTGGAGGCCGTACCGGCCGTGACGGCATAGGCGGAGCCACCGGATCGTCCAAGGAGCACACCGAGGCGTCGCTCGAGTCTTGCGGAAGCGAGGTTCAGAAAGGAAACGCCCCGGAGGAGCGCAAGCTCCAGAGGCTTTTCCGCAGGCCGGAAGTGACCCGCCTCATAAAGAAATCCAACGACTTTGGGGCCGGAGGCGTGAGCGTGGCCATAGGCGAGCTCGCGGCAGGCCTTGACATATATCTTGACAGGGTTCCCACCAAGTACAGCGGACTCAACTCCACCGAACTTGCCATAAGCGAGTCCCAGGAAAGGATGGCCGTGGTAGTAGCCGCGGCGGACAGGGAGCGCTTCCAGGAGTTCTGCGCAAGCGAGAACGTGGAAGTCACCTACGTGGCCGACGTCACTGACAGCGGCCGTATGAGAATGTACAACGCAGGCACCAAGGTGGCCGACATCACCCGCGAGTTCATAGACAGCGCGGGCGCACGCCATTATGCCAAGGCCGCGATAGCCGCAGTTGAGGACAGGGACCCGTTCCTGCGCCAGCCGGAGGGGGACACCCTTTCAGACAAGATATGCAATGTGCTGTCTTCTCCCAACGTGGCTTCCCAGAAGGGCCTCATAGAGATGTTCGACTCCACCATTGGCCGTTCAACCGTGCTTATGCCGTTCGGAGGAGTGCTGCAGAGCACAGAAACCCAGGTTTCTGTACAGAAACTCCCCGCAGACGGATATACGGACACCGCCAGCATAATGGCGTTCGGCTATGATCCTTACGTCGCTGAATGGAGCCCGTACCACGGCGCCGCCTACGCCGTTGTAGAAGCCTGCACCAAGGCAGTGGCCGCCGGAGCGGACTGGTCCGGGATGCGCTTCTCCTACCAGGAGTACTTTGAAAGGATGACCCACGACCCCCACAGCTGGGGCAAGCCTCTTTCCGCGCTCCTTGGAGCGCTCAAGATGCAGGTGTCCCTTGGCCTTCCCTCCATTGGCGGAAAGGACTCCATGAGCGGCACCTTCGAGGACATAAGCGTTCCTCCAACCCTTGTTGCCTTTGGAATTACCACCGTGAAGGCTTCTAAGGTCATCTCTCCCGAACTCAAATGGGAAGGCAACAAGCTTTACCTTATCAAGCATACGCCGCTTGCCAACCGTATGCCGGACACGGACCAGCTGAAAGCCAACTGGGACTTTGTCCACGGCCAGATTGAAGCGGGCAACATAGTTTCCGGATGGTCCGTAGGATACGGCGGCGTGGCCGAAGGCCTTGCCAAGATGTCCTTTGGAAACGCCTTTGGCGTAAATGTAAAGATAGCCCCCGAGGACCTGTTCAGCCTTTCCTACGGCTCCATAATAGTGGAGTCCGAGAAAGAACTGGACTTCCCGGCTGCGGTATATCTGGGAGAAGTGACTTCCGGCGAGGACTTCAAGTCCCGCATCAACGGAAGCAGCATCTCCCTTGACCGTATGGTGGAAGCCTGGAGCGGCAGATACTCCAAGGTATATCCCCAGACGGCGGAGGCCTCCTTCAAGAGGCTCGTTCCGGAAGGATTCCGTCCCTGCTGCGTCAAAAAGGCGGCGACCCCCGCTCCGGTAAAGGGATTCAATGGCGGCAAGCCGCTGGTTTACATCCCGGTGTTCCCCGGAACCAACTGCGACTACGACTCCGCCAAGGCCTTCCGCAAGGCCGGCGCTGACGTCCGCTTCGGCGTGTTCCGCAACCTTACCGGACAGGACGTGCTTGACTCCATAGCCGCAATGAAGAAAGACATCTCAGAATGCCAGATCTTTATGCTCAGCGGCGGTTTCTCCTCCGGAGACGAACCGGACGGAAGCGGCAAGTTCATTGCCAACGTGCTCAACAACAGCGAGATAGCGGCAGAGATCCACGCCCTTCTGGACCGCGGCGGCCTCATCCTTGGAATATGCAACGGCTTCCAGGCCCTTGTGAAGAGCGGCCTGCTGCCTTACGGCCGCCTGGGCAAGGTGACCCCGGAATCTCCAACCCTGTTCCGCAACGACATCAACCGCCACATATCCCAGATGGTGACCACCCGCGTGGCAACCGTAAATTCTCCCTGGCTTGCAGGTATGTCGGTGGGAGACCTCCATACCATTGCCGTCAGCCACGGAGAGGGCAAGTTCGTTGTCAACCCTGAACTTGCACAGGAACTGTTCCAGAACGGCCAGGTGGCCTTCCAGTACGTCAATCCCGTAACGGAGCAGCCCACTATGGAATCGCCATACAACCCCAACGGCTCATATTACGCAATCGAGGGCATCGTGAGCCCTGACGGCCAGATCCTTGGCAAGATGGGACACACGGAACGTTACGAGCCCGGCGTATATAAGAATATAGACGAGGAGCTTGAGCAGCCCCTGTTCAAAAATGCAGTGTATTACTTTACAAAATAAATTATGTCAACCAGAGAATTGATTTTTGACGGCAAGGAAAAGAAGATCTATTCCACCGAGAATCCGGACATCGTCCTCATCCATTACAACGATGTCACCACGGCCTACGGCGGAATAAAGAGGGCTGTCATCAAGGACAAGGGAATATGCAACAACCATATTTCCGCCCTCGCTTTCCAGGTCCTTGCAAAAGAAGGCGTAGAAAACCATTTCATAAGCCTGGAGAACGACCGCGAGCAGCTGTGCCGCAGGATTGAGATAATCCCCCTGCAGGTGGTTGTACGCAACCGTCTCGCCGGAAGCACCGCCCGCCTGCTGGGAGTCGCCAACGGGACCGTAATCCCCAACACGGTATTCGAACTCCGTTACAACAACGACCGTCTCAGGGATCCTATGATAAACGACACCCACGTTCTGGCGCTGGGTATCGTGTCAGAAGAGGAGCTCAAGCGCATTTACAGCCTCACCGCCCACGCCAACGAAGTGCTCAAGGAGTTCTTCCACAAGGCAGGGATGGAGCTGATAGACATCAAGCTGGAATGCGGAAGGACTTCCGACGGAAAGATAATCCTTTCCGACGAGATCAGCCCTGACAACTGCCGCATCTGGGACGAGAAGACTGGCGAAGTGCTTGACAAGGACCGTTTCCGCCACGATCTGAGCGACGTCACGGTATCCTATCAGAAGGTTATGGAAAGGTTGGAAAAAGCGTACGAGGTATGAGCGTATTTGGAGTATATGGGGTAAGCAACCCCGCACAGGTAATTTATTTCGGGCTTCACGGCCTGCAGCACAGGGGTCAGGAAGGCGCTGGAATAGCCACTTTCGACCAGGACGGCAAATGCTATCACCACAGGGGGATAGGCCTTGCCGGAGAAGTTTTCCCCCAGGAGAGGATGGCGCTGTTCGGCGGCAACCTGGGCATTGGCAGCACGCAGTACGCCAATGCGGAGAAGGGCGGCCTGGACAACGTCCAGCCCCTTTTCTTCCATCACAAGTCCGGTGACTTTGCAATTGCCGGAGAGGGCAACCTGGTCAACGCCCCCCAGATAGCCAACTATCTGGAAGACCTTGGAAGCATACTCCAGACCGATACGGACTCGGAACTCCTTGCCAACCTCATCAAGAAGGATGGGACTGAAGACCGAATCCACCGCCTGATGGACGCCCTCACTATGATGGAAGGAGGATTTGCCTTTGTCATACTTACCAAGAACCGTATCTATGCGGTGCGCGACAAGTACGGCATCCATCCTCTTGCCATAGGCCGCCTTTCCGACGGCTGGGTGGTAAGCAGCGAGACCTGTGCGTTCGAGCTGGTGGGCGCCGACTACGTGCGCGACGTGGAGCCGGGAGAGATAGTCTCCCTTGACCGCCACGGCATCCGCAGCAACCGCTATTCACAGTTCCAGAAGCACAAGGTGTGCGCTATGGAATACATATACATCGCCCGTCCTGACAGCAATATAGACGGCTGCAACGTACACAAGTTCCGCGAGGAAGTTGGCCGCCGCCTTGCGGTTGAGGCCCCGGCTGACGCCGACATTGTAGTGGGCGTTCCCGATTCAGGCCTCAGCGCCGCTATGGGATATGCCCAGCAGAGCGGCATCCCTTACGAGATGGGCCTCGTGAAGAACCGCTACATTGCCCGCACCTTCATCCAGCCTTCTCAGGTGATGAGGGAGAAGAGCGTGCAGCTCAAGCTTTCCGCCGTGCGCAGCATAGTGGAGGGCAAGCGCCTGGTAATGGTGGACGACTCCATAGTCCGCGGCACCACGTCGCTCAAGATAGTGAAGCTCCTGCGTGCCGCGGGAGCCAAGGAGGTGCACGTGCGTATAGCCAGTCCAATGATGAAGTTCCCTTGCTATTACGGCGTGGACACCCCCACTACAGATGAACTGCTCTGTTCCTCCCGTACGCTGGAGGAGGCCTGCAAGATGATAGAGGCGGACACTCTTGGCTACGCATCCTATGAAACCTGCCGCGCGGCAACCGGAGGATGCTCTGAACTGTGCCTCGCCTGCTTCAACGGGGAGTATCCTACGGCCCTTTACGAGCACGGAAAAGACGAATAAAGAATAAACTGAAATATGGCTAAAACTTACGAAAAAGCGGGAGTAAATCTCGAGGCCGGCTATGAGGTAGTCAGCCGCATCAAGAAACACGTGGCATCTACGGCCCGTCCGGGCTCGATGGGCGGAATTGGCTCATTTGGCGGGATGTTCGACCTTGCGTCCCTGGGAATCAAGGAACCGGTCCTTGTGAGCGGTACGGACGGAGTGGGAACCAAGCTCAAGATTGCCTTTGCAATGGACAGGCACGACACCGTGGGAATTGACGCGGTTGCAATGTGCGTGAACGATGTGCTGGCGCAGGGCGCAGAGCCGCTGTTCTTCCTTGACTATGTGGCCATAGGCCACAACATCCCGGAGAAGGTGGAGGCCATAGTTGCCGGAGTGGCGGAGGGCTGCCGTCAGGCGGGATGCGCCCTTGTGGGCGGCGAGACCGCCGAGATGCCCGGAATGTACGGTGGAGGCGAGTACGACATTGCAGGTTTCACCACCGGTGTGGTGGAGAAATCCAAGCTCATTGACGGCTCCAAGGTAAAGGTTGGCGACGTGCTGGTGGGAATTGCATCCACCGGAGTTCATTCCAACGGATTCAGCCTTGTGCGCAAGATTGTAGCCGATGCCGGACTGTCCTTCAAGGACCCCATCACGGAATTCGGCGGCCGTATGCTGGGAGACGTACTTCTCACTCCTACAAAGATTTACGTGAAGCAGGTCCTGGATGTGATCAGGAACTGCGACGTTCACGGGATATGCCATATCACCGGAGGCGGGTTTGACGAGAACATACCCCGCGTGCTGCAGAAGGGCCAGGGCCTGGAGATAGAGGAAGGCACCTGGGAGATCCTTCCGGTATTCAGGATGCTGGAGAAGTGGGGAAGGGTTCCCCACAGGGAGATGTTCAACATCTTCAATATGGGAATAGGAATGGTGGTGGTGCTTGACCAGTCGGAGGCCGCACGCGCCATTGAGATCCTTGAGAGCCACGGCGAAAAGGCATCCGTGATAGGCAAGGTTACCGGCACCCCTGGCGTAAACATAATACTGAAATGAAAAGACTGGCAGTATTCGCAAGCGGAAGCGGAAGCAATTACGAGGCTATAGCGCAGGCCTGCGCGGACGGACGCATACAGGCGTCCGTAGCGCTTTTGGTGTGCGACAAGCCGGGCGCATACGTCCTTGAAAGGGCAAAGCGCTTCGGGGTTGAGACATTCGTCTTCAACCCGAAGGCCTATGCCCGCAAGGCGGACTTCGAGCGTGAGATAGCGGACCGTATGGATGCGCTTGGCATTGACCTGGTGTGCCTGGCCGGCTATATGCGCATAGTGGGGGAGGAACTGCTCTCCCGTTACAAGGGCCGCATAATAAACATCCATCCCTCGCTGCTTCCTTCCTTCAAGGGAGCGCACGCGGTTGAGGATGCGGTGGCGTATGGAGTAAAGGTTTACGGAATTACCATCCACTGGGTTGACGAGACCCTTGACGGTGGAAAGATCATAGCCCAGAGGGCCTTTGACTATGACGGGAACGACCCCGACGAGGTCCACGCGATAGGGCATAAGATAGAACATCAACTTTATATAGAAACAATAAACAAAATACTTAATGAGAGCGTTAGTAAGTGTCAGTGACAAGACCGGCCTCGTAGATTTCGTAAAGGGTCTGCAGAAGTTCGGTTGGGAGATAATTGCCACCGGCGGCACACAGAAGCTGCTGGAAAGCAACGGAGTAAAGACAATTGGAATAAGCGAGGTTACCGGATTCCCGGAGATCTGCGACGGCCGCGTGAAAACCCTGCACCCCAAGGTGCACGGCGCCCTGCTCGCCCGCCGCGACGAGCCTTCCCACCTCAAGGCCCTCCAGGACAATGGGATAGAATTCATAGATATGGTCTGCGTCAACCTGTATCCTTTCCGCCAGACAATAGCCAAGCCTGACGTGACAATGGAAGACGCAATCGAGAACATTGACATAGGCGGCCCCTCAATGCTGCGCAGCGCCGCAAAGAACTGGAAGGACGTGACCGTTGTATGCGACCCTTCAGACTACGACGGCATCCTTGCAGAGATTGGCGCCAACGGCAACACCCTGCCTGAAACCCGCCTCAAGCTCTCGGCAAAGGCCTATACCCATACGGCCGAATATGACAGCTGCATTGCTACCTATATGCGCGCAAAGGCCGGACTTAACGAGAAGCTCTTCCTTGAGTATGACCTCAAGCAGGGCCTCCGTTACGGCGAGAACCCTCACCAGAGCGCCAAGTTCTACGCTTCAATGCAGCCAGCCGCCTTCTCCCTTGCATTTGCAAAGCAAATCCAGGGTAAGGAGCTGTCTTACAACAACATACAGGATGCCAACGCCGCCCTTAACGTGGTGCGTGACTTTGACGAGCCGTTCTGCGTGGCCCTCAAGCATATGAATCCTTGCGGCGCAGCGGTGGGCAAGACAATTGAGGAAGCCTGGCAGGCCGCATACGAGGCTGACAAGGTGAGCATTTACGGCGGCATAGTTGCCGTAAACCGCGAACTTACAGCCCAAGTGGCAGCAGGAATGAAGCCAATCTTCCTGGAGATTGTCCTGGCTCCTTCCTACACCCCGGAGGCCCTGGAGATCCTTTCTTCCAAGAAGAACCTCCGCGTTATGCAGGTGGATATGACAAAGAGCGACGCTCCCGTCCCTCAGTACATAAGCGTGAACGGCGGTCTTCTGGCCCAGCAGCTGGACACCCAGATAGAGAAGGTTACGCCCGAAATGTGCGTGACAAAGGTTAAGCCAACGGAGGCCCAGCTTGCAGAACTCGATTTCGGCTGGAAGATAGTTAAGCACGTCAAATCCAACGCCATTGTGGTGGTTAAGGACAATCATACCGTGGGAGTGGGCGCAGGCCAGACAAACCGCGTGGGATCTGCCGAGATAGCCCTCAAGGAAGCCAACGCGGCCGGTTTCACCAAGGACCTTGTACTGGCTTCCGACGGATTCCTCCCGTTTGGGGATACCGTGGAACTGGCAGCCAAGTACGGCGTGACCTCCATAGTGCAGCCCGGCGGAAGCATCCGTGACGAGGAGTCCATCCAGAAGGCGGACGAACTGGGCATCACAATGCTCTTTACAGGAATCAGACACTTTAAGCATTAGGATATATGAAAACCGTTCTGGTAGTTGGCGGCGGCGGCCGTGAACACGCAATTGTGGATGCGCTCAGCCGCTCCCCGCAGGTTGGAAAGATTTACTGCGCTCCCGGCAACGCCGGAATAGCCGCCCAGGCGGAGTGCGTTCCCATAAAGGATACTGACGTGGAGGCTCTGAAGGCCTTCGCGCAGGAGAAGGCGGTGGACCTTACCGTCGTGGGCCCGGAGGCGGCGCTTGCAGCAGGCCTCACGGATGCCTTCCGCGCCGCCGGAATGCCCGTTTTCGGGCACACCAAGGCCGCTACCAGGATAGAGAGCAGCAAGGAGTTCGCCAAGCAGGTAATGGAGCGCTACGGCGTTCCAACCGCTGCTTACAAGAGCTTTGCGGACTATGACCAGGCCGTGGAGTATGTTGCGGCCAGGCCTTTCCCCGCGGTGCTCAAATATGACGGCCTTGCCGCCGGCAAGGGCGTGATCATTGCCGCAGACCTTGAGGAGGCCAAGGCCGCCCTCAAGGATATGCTCCTTGACGAGTCCTTCGGCAAGGGGAAGGTTGTGATAGAGGACTATCTCACCGGCCCCGAGTTCTCCTTTATGTGCTTCGTGGATGGCTCCAGGGTTTATCCTATGCCGCTTTCCCAGGACCATAAGAGGGCTTACGACGGGGACAAGGGCCCCAATACCGGAGGTATGGGCGCCTACACCGGCCTCCCGTTCATCACTGAAGAAGACCGCATATACGCCCTTCAGTTCATAATGCAGAGGACGGCCCACGCTATGGTAACCGAAGGCTGCCCGCTCAGCGGCGTCCTCTACGGCGGATTGATGAAGACTCCCCAGGGAATCAAGGTTATAGAGTTCAACGCCCGCTTCGGCGACCCGGAGACGGAGGTGGTCCTTCCTCTTCTGGATTCCGATATCTACGATATGTTCTACAGCGTGGCAACCGGAACTCCGGCCAAACCGCTTGAATGGAGCAATGACGTCACAATGGGAGTGGTCCTTGCCTCCAAGGGATATCCCGGATCGTACCAGAAAGGCTTTGAGATAGAAGGCTGCGACCAGGTGAAGGGACGCATCTTCCATATGGGGACCAAGACCCAGGACGGAAAGCTGCTTACCGCAGGCGGCCGCGTGATGATGTGCGTGTCCCGCGCCGCCGGCATCGCCCAGGCCCGCGAGGCCGTCTATGCCGACGTCGCCGCCATCCGCTGTCCCAACCTCTTCTTCCGCAAGGACATCGCCCACATAGCATTTGAATAACACATAAAACTGATAGACAATGAAAGCTAAGAAACTTCTTGCACTGGCAGCGGCAATCCTGGCCGCGGGTGCAGTCTGCTCCGCGCAGACCAAGTATTCCCAGGTGATCGAGAACGGGGGAACAGGAGAGTACAAGGCCGTTGCCATTGGTGACGAGAGCCTTCCCACCCACGTTATCTACCGTCCCCAGAACCTCAGGGCCTATGTTTCAGAGAACGGAAAGATCCCCGTCCTCCTGTATGCCAACGGCGCCTGCGCAAACAACAGCCTTGAAATGAGCCGCCTGCTTACGGAAGTGGCTTCTCACGGATACATTGTAATAGCCATAGGCCCTTACCAGGAGATGTCCGACGAGGCCTTCTACGCACAGTGGAGAGGCGTTGTAAGGGGCAATTATCCGGAGAGCAAGGTCAACGCCGTTATGGGCAACGGAGAAAGGCTCACTCCTTATACCGATGCGGAAAGGGCCCAGCAGGCCGCAGAGCGTGAAGCCGCCCAGCAGGCCGCTGCCAGGAACAACAGAAACAACAGGAACAGGCAGGCACAGCCCGCGCCCCAGCCGTTCCGCACTTATGCAAGGCAGCTCCTGGAGGCTCTTGACTGGCTTACGGACCAGAACGGAAACGACGCCAGCGAGTACTACCATCTCATTGACCTTGAGAAAGTTGCTGCAATGGGACAGTCCTGCGGCGGTGCCCAGGTTCTGGCCGTTGCCCACGACCCCCGTATCAAGACCTGCCTGATTTTCAATTCCGGAATTGGCGATATGGAGATGAGCGGCGCTTCAAAGAAGTCCCTGGCCAACCTGCATACCCCTATGCTTTACCTCAATGGAGGAAAGGTTGACGTGGCATACAACAATGCCAACGGAGACTGGGGAAGGATTGCCGACAACATCCCTGTAGTGAAGATATCCACCCTTGACGGGCATCACGGAACATACTATGAGAAGAATGCCGGAGCTTATGCCGTTGTGGCAACCAAATGGCTCAACTGGCAGCTCAAGGGCCAGGTAGGGGATTCCGCCCTCTTTATGAACGACGAGTACGGCAAGACCTTCTACCCTGAGTGGACCTTCGACCGCAAGAACTGGTAATCAGCTCTAGCGGTGGCGGAGGGCGAGTTCCTTTTCGATGTCGGAGAGGCTGACGCCCATCTGCTCCAGGAGGACAAGATAGTGATACATAACGTCGCAGGCTTCGTATAGGAATCTATCGCGGTTGCCTGCGACGGCTTCTATTATGCACTCGCTGCTTTCCTCGCTGAATTTCTTTGCAATGGTCTTGGAGCCTTTGATGAACAGCTTTGTGGTGTAGGAGCCTTCCGGCATTTTGGCGTGGCGGTCCTGGATAAGGCGGGCGAGGGAGCGGATGAAGCCTTCGTCCTCAGGGGTGTCGAAGCAGGCGGTGGTGCCGCGGTGGCAGGTGGGGCCTACGGGTTTTGCCTTGATCAGAAGGGTGTCCGCATCGCAGTCTGCATATATTTCCTTGACCAGCAGGTAGTTGCCGCTGGTCTCGCCTTTGGTCCAGAGGCGGCCTTTGCTGCGGGACCAGAAGGTGACCTTGCCCTCTTCCTGGGTTTTCTGGAGGGCTTCCTCGTCCATATAACCCAGCATAAGGACCTTGAGGGTGGTGCAGTCCTGGATTATTACCGGCACAAGGCCGTCTGCGCATTTCTCCAGGTTGAGATCTTTGAATTCTATCATAACCGTACGTTTATTCCTTGTTCTGCGAGGGCTTTCTTGACCTCTGAAATCTTGTATGTGCCGTAGTGGAAGATGCTGGCGGCGAGGGCTGCATCCGCCTTGCCCTTGGTGAGCACGTCCGCAATGTCCTGGATGCTACCCGCGCCGCCGGAGGCGATCACCGGGATGCTGAGCTGTGAGCAGAGTTGTGCGAACAGCTCGCAGGGGTAGCCCTGGCGGACGCCGTCGTGCTCCATTGAGGTGAGGAGGATCTCTCCGGCGCCGCGCTCCTGCACCTCGTGGGCCCAGGCGAAGAGCTCCTTGTCCGTGAGGCGGCGGCCGCCGTGAGTGGTGGCCAGCCAGCGGCCGTCAGGCGTAAGCTTGGCGTCGATGGCGCTCACCACGAACTGGCAGCCGTAGCGGTTTGCCAGGGTGTCTATGATTTGCGGATTGGCAATGGCGGCGCTGTTCACGGAGATCTTGTCGGCTCCGGCGTTAAGGAGCCTTTCCGCATCTTCCATAGTGGAGATGCCTCCTCCTACGGTGAAGGGGATGTTGATGTGGTCCGCTATCCTTTCCACCAGTTTGGTGAAGGTGTGGCGGCCCTCGTGCGTGGCGCTGATGTCAAGGTAAACCAGTTCGTCCGCGCCTTCGCGGGCATAGTGGGCGCCCAGTTCCACAGGGTCTCCCACATCCCTGAGGCTCACGAAATTAATACCCTTGACCGTCCTGCCCTCGTTTACGTCCAGGCAGGGGATTATGCGTTTTGCCACCATTTTGCTAACTCTTTAAGTGTTATGCGGCCCTCGTAGAAGGCCTTTCCTACAATGACGCGGGGGAGTCCCAGTTCCTCTATCCGTTCAATGTCCGCGTTCTCGCTGATGCCTCCGGATACGGTGAACTCCATCTCCGGGAAACTGCTTTTCAGTTGGGTGTACATTTCCTCCGAGGGGCCGCAGAGCATTCCGTCCTTGGAAATGTCCGTGCATATTACCTGCACCAGCCCGTGGGGGCGGAACTTCTCAAGGAGGTCTTCTATGCCCAGTGCAGACTCTTCCAGCCAGCCTTTCACCGCAATCCTGGCGTTCTTGACATCGGCGCCAAGGATGAGTTTTTCCGGGCCGAAGGCTTGCAGCCACCCTGCGAAGAGGTCAGGCTCCAGGGCGGCTATGCTGCCGACGATGGCGTAGTCAGCGCCGGCGTCAAAGACGCTGCGCAGGGCCTGGGCGGACTTGATTCCGCCGCCCCACTCGGAGCGCATAGCTCCAAGCGAAGCTATCTTCTCAAGCACGGCCAGGTTGGAGGGGGAGGACGCCTTTGCGCCGTCCAGGTCCACAAGGTGGACGCGGGACGCCCCGGCGTCCGCAAACGCCTTGGCCATATCCAGGGGGTCTCCGTAGGTCTTTGAGCGGCCGTAGTCTCCCTGGCTCAGGCGCACGCAGCGCCCTTCAATTATGTCAATTGCGGGGATAACCTCTATCATAGGGCCAGGAAGTTGGAAAGTATCTTTTCGCCTACGTCTCCGCTCTTTTCCGGATGGAACTGCGTACCGTAGAAATTCTCGTATTTGAGGGCGGCGCTGAACAGGTCGCCGTGCCTTGAAGTGGCAATGGTGTCCTGGCACAGCCCGGGGCGGTAGGAGTGTACGAAGTAAACGTACGAGCCTTCGTCCACGCCCTTGAACAGCTTGGAATCCAGGTTGGAGATGGAGTTCCAGCCCATATGGGGCACCTTGAGGTCCTCCGACGCCTTGAAGAGGCGGACATCCGTGTCAAAGACGTCCAGGCAGGGGGTGTCGCCCTCCTCGCTGTAGCGGCAGAGCACCTGCATCCCTATGCAGATGCCCAGCACGGGCTTGCGCAGGCCGCGGATCACATCCACAAGGCCGCGTTCGCGGAGGTTGGCCATTGCCTGCGCGGCGTAGCCTACGCCGGGCAGCAGGACCTTGTCCGCCGCAACTATGGCGGCGGCATCGTCGGTAACCGTATATTCCGCCCCAAGTCTGGAGAGGGCGTTCTTCACTGAGCGCAGGTTGCCCATCTTATAATCAATGATCGCTATCATAACAGTCCTTTGCTGCTGGGAAGTTCGTAACTGAAAACGTCTCGCTTTATGGCCATCTTGAGGGCGCGGGCGTATGCCTTGAAAACCGCCTCGGCAATGTGGTGGTTGTTCTCGCCTTTGGCCTCTATGCGCAGGTTGCATTTTGAAGCGGAGCACAGGGACTGGAAGAAGTGCTTGAACATCTCCGTGGGGGTGTCTCCCACGTACTCGCGGGTGAACTCCACGTCCCACGCAAAGTCAATGCGGCCGCCAAAGTCAAGGAGCACCAGGGCGCGGCTCTCGTCCATAGGCAGGGCGAAACCGTAGCGGCCAATGCCGCGCTTGTCGCCCAGCGCGGAGGCTATGGCCTCTCCCAGCGCAATGGCAACGTCTTCCATTGTGTGGTGCTCGTCCACTTCAAGGTCTCCCTTGCATTTGACCAGCAGGGAGGCTCCGCTGTGATGGGCGATCTGGTCCAGCATATGGTCGAAGAACTTGAGCCCGGTGTCAATGCCGTACGGGCCTTTCCCGTCCAGGTCTATTACAACCTGGATGTCCGTCTCCTTTGTCTTGCGGGACACCTGGGCCCTGCGGACAGTGCTGCGCAGCGCTTCCGCTATCTGCGCCCAGCTGTCCGGGCCTTCCACCTTGAGGAATCCCGTTCCCAGGTTTGTGGCCAGCTGTGCGTCCGTGTCGCGGTCTCCTATCACCCAGCTGCCTGCAAGGTCATATTCCGGGTTGCCCACATACTTCCCGAACATACCTGTTCCCGGCTTGCGGAAAGGGGAGTTGTCTGCGGGGAAGTGTTCGTCTATGAGGAAGTCGTCGAACTCCACGCCCTCGCCCTTGAGGATACCCAGCATCTTGTTGTGAGCCGGCCAGAAATCCTCTTCCGGGAACGAGGGAGTGCCCAGACCATCCTGGTTGGTTGCCATTACAAGCTCGTACCCCAGACTGGCTATGCTTCGCAGGCCGCTGATGGCTCCGGGGATGAATTCCATCTTCTCCAGGGAATCCACCTGCTCGTCCGCGGGCTCGGCTAATATTGTGCCGTCACGGTCAATGAACAATACTCTTTTCATAGACTCTGCAATATACTTATAAGTTTGTCATTTTCTTCCCTGGTACCTACGGTAATGCGCAGGCAGCCTTTGCAAAGCGGGGCGGAATCCCTGTTGCGGACAATGACGCCGTTGGAAATCAACCGGTCATAGACATAGGCGGGATCGTCGAAACGCACCAGCAGGAAGTTGGCCTGGCTTGGCCATACCTTGCGGACTATTCCAATCCTTGGCAGTTCCTCAAAGAGCCTTCCGCGCTCTTCAATGATCATACGGACCTGTTCCGTGGACGGTGCGCTGAGCCTTTCCATTGCGACGTCCATTGCGGCTTTGCTTATGTTGTAAGGGTACTTGACCATTGAGAACAGCCTTATTATGCGTTTGTCCGCAATGGCCAGTCCAATCCTGAGCCCGGCAAGGCCCCAGGCCTTGGACAGGGTCTGCAGTACCACTATGTTGTCACGCATAAGGGCGGCGCTCTTTCCGGTGCAGAAGTCGCTGTAAGCCTCGTCAACGACCACAATCCCGCGGAATCCCCTTGCTATGCGCATTATCTGGTCAAAGTCCAGTGCATTGCCTGTGGGGTTGTTGGGAGAGCAGAGGAAAATGACCTTTGTAGATGCGTCCACCGCTTTCTCCAGCTGTTCCATATTTATGGAGAAGTCCTCGTTCAGGAGTACTTCCCTGAATTCTACGTCGTTGGTCTCCGCGGCTACGCGGTACATTCCGTAGCTGGGGCTTATGGAAACCACGTTGTCCCTTCCGGGGTTGCAGAATACCCTGTAAACCAGGTCTATGGCCTCGTCGCTGCCGTTGCCCAGGAACAGGTTGTCCGGGTTGAGGCTCTTAAGGGCGCATATCTTTTCCTTGAGGGCTTTCTGGTGAGGGTCAGGATAGCGGTTGTATCCGTTCTGGTACGGGTTCTCGTTGGCGTCCAGGAAAATGCCCAGGTCTCCCTGGTACTCGTCCCTGGCGGTGGAGTACGGCTTCAGGGAGCGGATGTTGTCGCGCACTGCGCTCTCCAGCCTGAATACTCCCTTGGGGGCGCCGGCGGCCTCGTCCATACGCACGCGCACTGCGTTTGCGTGTGCGTCCAGGCCTTCGGCCGTAGCCATTGTCTCTATGCAGCCACCAATGAGCCTGAGCCCTGAAGGGCTGAGTTCCTGGATGGTGGTCTTGCGCATGAAGCTGTCCAGGTTCAGGCCGCTGAAGGAACGCGCCCAGCCTGACGTAGGCAGGGTGTGGTTGGTTCCGGAAGCGTAGTCCCCGGCGCTTTCAGGGCTGAAGTTGCCCACGAATATGCTTCCCGCGCAGTCAATCACTTCCGCTATCTCGCGCGCATTCTCCATTGATATTATGAGATGCTCCGGTGCGTATGTCTCCTCGAAGCTCAGCATTTCCACAATGTCGTCAAACACAATGATCCTGCTGTTGCCCAGGGAGCTGCGTATCATCTCCCCGCGGGGGAGCCTTGCCGCCTGTATCCTTACCTGATCCTCGACCGCCTTGGCGAAGGCCTCGCTGCGGCATACCAGGATGGCCTGGCTGTCACGCCCGTGCTCGGCCTGGGAAAGCAGGTCTGCGGCCACATATTCCGCCTTGGCCGAGGCGTCTGCAAGGACCATCACCTCTGAAGGGCCCGCAGGCATATCTATGGCGGTGTTCTCGGTGCTCACGATCTGTTTGGCAAGGGTCACATAGCGGTTCCCCGGGCCGAATATCTTGTCCACCTTGGGGATGCTTCGCGTTCCATACGCCATAGCCCCTATGGCCTGTGCTCCGCCTGCCTTGAATACGTCGGTGATGCCGCACAGGCGCGCGGTGAACAGCACCTCCGCATTAACGCGTCCGTCCTTGCCCGCAGGGGTGCACAGCACGCGCGTGCGGCATCCCGCTATCTGCGACGGCACGGCCAGCATAAGCACCGTGGAGAACAGGGGAGCGGTGCCCCCCGGAATGTACAGTCCCACGCGGCCTATGGGGACGCTTTTCTGGATGCACCTGACACCCGCTACGGTCTCCATTTCCACACGGAAGGACTTTTGGGCCTTATGGAATTCGTAAATGTTCTTGTAAGCCTGCCTTATGGCGTCCTTGACCTCTTCCTTTACCGCCTCTTCCGCATAACTGAATTCTTCTTCAGAAACCTTGAGACAGTCCAGTTCCACGCCGTCAATCCGGCGGGTAAGGTCCATTATGGCAACATCGCCGTCCTGCCGCACTTGCTCCAGGATCTCACGCACACGGCTGAGTATCCCTTCATTGTCCTGTACGGCCCTTTGGCACAGCCGCGCCCATTGGTTTCGGGGCGGATTAACACAGATCTCCATTACAGTATTATTTTATCCAGGTCTATCACCAATATTCCTTCAGCGCCTATGGCCTTGAGCAGGCGCACTTTCTCCCAGAGGGTGTCAGCCTCCACCACGGAATGCAGGGAGCACCAACCTTCAGATGCCAGAGGCATCACGGTTGGGCTGCGCATTGCCGGCAGGATCCGCACCGCCTGGTCCAGCGCCGCAGTGGGGATGTTCATCAGAAGGTACTTCTTTCCGCTGCTCATCAGGTGGGAATCGATCCTGAACAGGATCTCCCCCAGAGTCTCCCTGTCCTGCGCTGACATATTCTTGTTCGCTATGAGCACGGCCTCCGACTCGAACACCCGCTCAACCTCCACCAGCCCGTTGGAAACCAGCGTGCTTCCGGAGGAAACAATGTCGAAAATGCAGTCTGCTATTCCAGCCGCGGGGGCAATCTCCACAGACCCCGTTATTATCTCAATAGTAGCCTCTATCCCGTTCTTGTCAAGGAAATCCTTGAGTATCCTGGGATATGAAGTGGCTATGCGCTTGCCGCGGAAATACTCCAGGCCTTCATATTTGTCCGCCTTGGGTATAGCCAGGCTAATGCGGCAGCCGCCAAAGCCCAGTTGCTTGACAATCTCTACGTCCGCGCCCTTTTCAGCCACCTCGTTCATTCCCACTATTCCCAGCGAAGCGGTGCCCGAAGCCACCACAAGGGGAATGTCGTCGTCCCTGAGGAACAGCGTCTCTATATCAAAATTCCTGGCCTTGGAAATGAATTTGCGTTTTGGCTCATCTACGTTTATCCCTATGCTGGCGAGCAGTGAGAGGCTCTCTTCGTTGAGCCGGCCCTTGGATTGAAGTGCTATCTTTAACATAATTGACAAAAAAAACTTGCCTACAGCGGGCAAGTCCATACTACATAACTAAAATATATTAATTACAACAGCCTGAACCGCCTTATCTTCAGATACGGTGGTGATGGTGATGAAGGGTTATGATACTGTTGTTTGTCATACTCTTATGCAAAGAAAACAATTTTTTAATAAAATTTCAAAAATATCTTGCAAAAAGAAGAACTTCTATTAACTTTGCATAAAAATACAAAACAAGTGTATATATATGCAAGTAGAAAAATCTAAGGCGGAACGGCAGGCGGCCATAAAGGCATTGGTCTCCGCGGCCCGCATTTCAAATCAGGAAAGGCTGGCCTCCCTGCTCAAGGACAAGGGATTCGCCTTCACCCAGGCAACGTTGTCAAGAGACCTTAAAGAACTCCATATTGTAAAGGTTCCAACTGAGGATGGATATGTTTACAGGATCCAGCCGTCCTCCATGACCCATTCCAGGCCAAAACCCGTACCCACAATACTTGACGGAATAGTTAGCATTGAGTTTTCACACTCCCTGGCCCTTCTCAAGACAATTCCGGGTTACGCCAACCTGGTGGCATCTACAATTGACCAGAGGGTGAAGTCCGCATACATAATGGGCACCGTGGCTGGAGACGACTCCCTGCTGCTCGCCCTGCGTGACAACTTCACGCCCGAGGCGGTGATGAGGGACCTGGCGGTATATATTCCGGGAATTGAGGAGAAGCAGCTTACCAAGAGCTTCCTCATTGAGGTGGCATCTACCGAGCATATCAAATACATACCGGAAATCCTCAAGACCATAGAGGACGCCGCCAAGGTACGCGGCACCGGCATTGCCAAGCGCGACCCTGAATACGTAGAGAGCAAGATGCGCGAGGGCAAGGCCATCATAGCCCTTTACAGGGATGAATTCGCCGGCTTCTGCTACATTGAGAGCTGGGGTCACGGCAAGTTCGTGGCAAATTCCGGACTCATAGTAAAGGAGAAGTTCAGGGGCAAGGGCCTGGCCAAGGACATCAAGCACAAGGCTTTCGAGCTCTCCCGCGAGAAATTCCCCAACGCACGTATCTTTGGTCTCACAACCGGCCTGGCCGTAATGAAGATCAACACGGAACTGGGATACGTCCCGGTTACCTTCTCGGAACTCACTGACGATCCTGAATTCTGGAAGGGATGCCAGAACTGCATCAATTTTGACGTACTGCAAAGAAACAATTATACGCGCTGCCTGTGTACGGGAATGCTGTATGACCCGGAGAAGCACCG
>JAGCYZ010000040.1 GCA_017960545.1 Bacteroidales bacterium | reverse complement strand
CTTGGAGGACGCCAGACCCTTGCCACCGGACTTGGCAACCCTGACAAGTTCCACTATGTATGCGCTTTCGCTCCCGCCATCTTCGGAGGGGAGTGGAACACAAACTTCGATAACGGAACCTACGCGGCACCGGACGCCATCAACTCAAATCTCAAGCTCCTCTGGGTGAGCTGCGGTATAGACGACGGCCTGTGCAGCGCCTCACGTGGCCTTGACACAGCCCTCAACGAGAGGAATATCCGCCATCAGGCATACTTCTGCCAGGGAGCACATACCTGGATGAACTGCCGCGACTGGCTGGAGCTCACAACAAAGATGCTCTTCAAATAGACCTCCGAAACTGTCATTCTGAGCGCAGCGAAGAATCTAAATTTTCTGGTAAGCAAGGCGGGGTGCCCCATCTGCAAGGAATATTATTCCGCAGTAGGTGAACCCCGCCTTCTCTATGCAGTGCTGCATAATGTGGTTGTCTGCGTGGGTATCTACGCGGAGGTTCTTGCAGTGCTGCCAGGCCCACGCGAAGCAGGCGGCGGCAACGCCGCGGCTGTCAAGCGTGCTGGCCAGGCGATGGATGGTGGCATAGGGCATGGTGTCCTCCAGCCACGCGCCGTCGTAGATACGCGCGTAGGTGGGCTCCACGCCTTCTATGAAGGCGAACGTGCCCACTACGGCGCCCGCATCGTCCTCAATGGCGTAGCATCGTCCAAGGCTGATGTCCTCAAGCACCACGTCGCGGGAGGGATACTCGCCGGCCCACTGCCGGGTGTTGCCGTCCGCGCGCATAATGGCGCGCGCCTGACGGAACACCTCCATCAGCCGCGGCACATCCCGCTCCTCCGCTTTCCGGACTGTCATACTTTTGCCCAGCATCTGCATAGTTTTTGCGCGATAAAAATAATAACAAAGATCAATTATTTTTAAATTTATACTATGAAAAAGATAATGATACTTTTTGCAGCCTTGTGCGTCAGCGCATCGGCTTTGGCTCAGAACCCCTCAGAGGCTCCTGCCCGTACATTCAAAGTTTATTGTGAAATTGTCACTGCCTATTCCGCAGGCCTTTTTACTGATAGGACAACCGTGAATATAGACTTCGGCCAGCAGACAGATTTCTGGGGGTCCGACAGGGAATTGCTGGACAATACCGGCCGCCCGATAATATTCAACAACATACTCGATGCCCTCAACTATATGGGAGAACGGGGCTGGGAACTGGTCCAGGAGTATTTCGACATCAGTTACAAGACCGACAACCCCACGCACCACTGGGTTCTCTGCAAAACAGTGACTGACCGCTCCCAGATTACGGAAGGTCTTCTGACCACACGGATGCTCAAAGGCCAATAATCCGTATCTTTGTGGACAGTATGATCCGGGTGGCCCGCAATCCAATGGTAACGATCATTTAAGATGAAAAAAGATTTGTTGTTCCAGGCTCTGACCAAATTCTTCCTGGGTGTAATACTCCTAGGCGCGCTGCTGTTCATTCCTGCAGGATCCTTCCGCTTCTGGCAGGGGTGGCTGCTGATGGGCATCCTGTTCGTACCTATGTTCGTAGCAGGACTCATCCTGATGGCCAAGAACCCGGACCTTTTGCAGAAACGCCTGAATGCCAGGGAGAAAGAAGCCGAGCAAAAGACAGTCGTGGCCCTCAGCGGCCTGCTGTTCATCGCGGCCTTTGTCGCAGCCGGCCTCAACTGGCGTTTCGGCTGGTGGCTGCTTCCCAACTGGGCCGTCTGGGCGGCCTCAGGCCTCTTCCTTGCATCCTATCTGCTATACGCCGAAGTCCTCCGCGAGAACACCTACCTTTCTCGCACAATAGAAGTCCAAGAGAACCAGAAAGTCATCGACACCGGCCTCTACGGAATAGTCCGCCACCCTATGTATATGGCAACCACCATCCTGTTCCTGGCAATGCCCCTGGTCCTTGCCTCCCCGATATCTTTTATAATAATGCTAGGCTACATCCCCGTCATAGCCAAACGCATCAAAAACGAAGAATCCGTCCTTGAGCAGGGTCTCCCCGGCTACAAAGAATACAAACAGCGCGTCAAGTACCGCATCCTCCCATTCATCTGGTAGGATTCACTTTGAGATAGCCGACCCTCACCCCGCCGGGCATAGACTCCCCATCCAGGTACCCCGTGTGCAAAAGGGGCTCTTTTTGCACCCCACCCCTAAGAAATACAACGGTCCGGGTGCAAAACCCACCCTTTTTGCACCCGGCCCCGGTATGTGTCTGGCTCTGAAAGGAACCGGCAAATATCCCATCCTGATGAGATAGAATGTGTATTGAAACTTTTTTCTCTATTTATGCGTATATATTACACAAAGATTAATGTATATGTTAGGTGCAATTACCGGGGATGTGATAGGATCCCATTACGAATTTGATAATACAAAGGATTACGAGTTTCCGCTGTTCTGCAAGGACAGCAACTACACTGATGACAGCATTATGACCCTAGCTGTGGCCCATTGGCTGATGAACGACAAGGAACTCTCTTACCAGGGACTTGAGGACGCGATGCTGCTCTTTGGGCAACAATTCAAGTGCCCTAAGGGAGGCTATGGCGGAGGTTTCTGGACGTGGCTGTTCAGTCCAGAGGTGCTGTACGATTATGATGACAAGTACGGCAAGGCGCCATACGAGTCTGCTACTGGACGTCATCCTTATGGAAGTTATGGGAACGGCTCTGCGATGAGGGTGAGCGCGATAGGTTGGTTCTTTGATACATTGAAAGAGACAGAAAGAGTTGCGGCAATTTCGGCGGCAATCACGCATAATCATCCTGAAGGAATAAAGGGTGCGCAGGCAACGGCGGCGGCTGTTTTCTTGGCTAGGACAGGGAAGACTAAGGAGGAGATCCGGGACTATGTGGAGAAGAATTATGGATACGACCTGCACAAGACATACGACTACTGGCACCCGATATACGAGTGGGAGTCCAGTTGCCAGGGCACGGTACCTCAGGCGCTCATCTGCTTCCTTGACTCCAAGGACTATGTGGACGCCATCCGCAAAGCCGTGTCGCTTGGCGGGGACAGCGATACGCTGGCCTGCATCACAGGCGGCGTTGCGGAGGCCTTCTACGGCCCCTTGCACCCTTACCTTCAAGATAAGGTTCTCCTACTCCTTCCGCCCACGCTAAGAGACATCCTCACAACCTTCCAGCAGAAGTATATGAAATAAGCTGCTTTGTGCACGTTCCGCACGCGCACGTTTCAAGATAAAAGGGCTATCCTTACGGACAGCCCTCTCGGAGCGGAAGCTCCTCCAGAGATGTAGGTGCAGCACCGGTCAGAGACCGATCAAGGCCTGGCTCAAACTAACGTTTTCGCCAATGGGCCTTCACATGGATTCTTTTCCCGTTCTGAACCCTCCAGTAGGAGCGTACATAGACGGACCTGGCACTTGTACCTAGTACAGTGACGTGAATGAAGATTGGACCAAGTTTATACATATACAAGATTAATTTTAATGTGGCGTCCTCTCATTGACAACCCTGAACATCTCTGTCAAATAAAAAAGAGCACCGCTTCCCTATAGGGTGGCAATGCTCTTATGTATAAACTCGGCCGATTCGACGACCATAATCTTGCTTAATGCAAATATATAGAATCTATTTGATATTCAAAGAATTTTATGTGATTTACTTTGTATTTTGAGACAACCTAGAATTCCAACTGGTGACTGTCTTTGAGCGTCATAGAGATTCTTCGCTTCGCTCAGAATGACAGGGAGGGAAGAATGACATAAAAGTGCTATATTTGTGTGTATGAGTTTCAGCAAGTTTATATTGAAGGCTTTGGGATGGGAGACGGTTGGGACCGTGGTCCAGGAGCCCAAGTGCATCATATTGGAGGCTCCGCATACAAGTATGTGGGACTTCCTGATAGGGTATTGGTATTACAGGTCCGTAGGGGGAAAACTGAGCATAATGATCAAGAAGGAGTTCTTTTTCTTCCCGCTTGGACCGCTGCTGAAAGCCTTGGGAGCATTCCCCATAGACAGGGGCAATCCCACCGAAACCCTGCTGGAAATAATCAGGGAACTGAACGAAGAAGACGGCAGGACTTTCCATATGGTAATGTGCCCGGAGGGTACGCGCAAGGCAGTCCACAAATGGAAGACGGGATATCATATGCTTGCAAGAGCGGCGGATATGCCGGTATACATAAGTTTCATTGACTGGGGCCACAAGAAGGTTGGAATAGCAGGGAAGGTGGAACTGACGGACAATGCCAGGGCGGACACGGACCGGATACAGAAGATTTACAAGGATATGGACCTGATTGCCCGCCATCCGGAAGGGTATGCGACAGAATAATATCTTTTTTGTATATTTGTACAATAAGTGTATGATTTAGAAGGAGAATTATGAAAATATCAGTAATTGGCGCCGGCAATATGGGAGGCGCAACGGCAAGAGGCCTGGTAAAGGCAGGCGCGGTAAAACCATCTGACGTAACCGTAAGCGACATTTCCCCGGTGGTGCTGGCTTCTTTCTCAGCATTGGGATACAATACAACCAAGGATAGCGCGCAGGCAGTAAAGGGCTCTGACGTGGTAATGCTGGTGGTGAAGCCCTGGCTGGTGGAAGAAGTGATAACCGCCATAAAGCCGGAACTGGATTATTCTTCCCAGATAATTGTTTGCATTGCGGCGGGAATTACCCCCCAGCAACTCTCCCAGTGGCTTGGAAGCGAT
>JAGCYZ010000039.1 GCA_017960545.1 Bacteroidales bacterium | reverse complement strand
TGCAGCATAGTCAAGAACATCGTAGCGGAGCAGGGCATCTCCTGGGAGAAGGTCCACGGAGTTGGCGTAAGCCTTTCCGGAAGGGTGAACCCTGAGGAAGGCTACAGCCTCAGTTACTTTGTCCGCGACGACCTTCCCCTCAAGGCCATCTTCCAGAACGAGCTCAAGGTGCCCGTGAATATCGAGAACGACTCAAGGGCAATGACCTTTGGGGAATATCTCTCCGACGACCAGACCCGTCTGGAGAGCAATATGCTGTTCATCAACCTCAGCTGGGGCCTTGGAATGGGAATGATCCTTGACGGCAAGCTGTATTACGGCAAGTCCGGATTCTCAGGCGAGATAGGCCATTTCCCCCTTCTTGACAATGACAAGATATGCCGTTGCGGCAAGATAGGCTGCCTTGAGACCGGCGCTTCCGGATCTGCTCTCCATCATATCATAATGGACGAGCTTGCCGCCGGCCGCGCATCCAGCCTGGCCGCAAGGTACCGCGCTGGAGAACAGATAGACCTGGAAGACATCCTTGGTGCAATCAAGGACGAGGACGTACTTAGCATCGATGCCATAGGAAAGGTTGGCGAAGCCCTTGGAAGGGGCATTGCGGGCCTTATCAATATATTCAACCCCGGCCTGGTAGTGATTGGCGGGCGCCTGATCGTAGGTGGAGACTACCTTATGTTCCCTATCAAGACTGCCGTCAAGAAGCAGTCCCTGAACAAGGTAAGTTCTGACACTGTCATACGTTTCTCCACACTTGGCCGCAAGGCCGCGGGAATAGGAGACTGCCTCATAGCGCGCAGTAAATTCCTTGGTTTAATGTAGTGTAAACAATGAGCAAGAAGAAAGCTTTTTCCCTTAAGACAAAACTTGTGCTGAGCCTCAGCGCAATTGCCATAATGCTTTTGGCATCCGGCCTCATTTCTTTCCTGGAATACCAGAGGATGAACAGCAGGGTGTCAGTTCAGGTAAATGAGAGCATAAATCAGCTCAACCTTACCGAGAGCCTCTATTCAATGTGCGTGATTTATAATATGGAAGTCCTGAAGGTCGTGGGCGATGAGGAGATAACCGTGCTCCCCAAGTTCGACACTCCTGTATTCATTGAGAAGGCAATGAAACTTCCCAACTATGACAGGATTTCAGAAGCCCTGAACAGATACATCACAACTTCCAATGACCTGGAAGATGTCCTGCTTTCAGATTTCATAGATTCCCGCGCCTGGTATTTTGATGAGCTCCAGCCTGATTATGAAGCACTTATAGCAACGATAGGGGAGGCCGGCAACAAGACCTACAGGGATCTGGAAGAGTATTCCCAGACATACGACACCGGCCTTAACAGGAGCGTGATCCCTATGATAGTAGCCGTGGGAGGAGGCCTGCTGCTGGTGCTTATGCTAATGTTCTTCCTGCTCTCGTTCTACGTGAATCCGCTGTACAAGATGCTGGACGGACTTAAGAACTACAGGTCATACAATAAAAAATATTCGTACGATTTTGACGGTGACGACCAGTTGCGCGACCTGAACTCCGGCATATCGGATCTCATTGCGGAAAACCAGCAGATGCGCAAGCGTCTTTCATCCTTGAAGAATTCCGAAAGCCAGCCTGAGGATGAACTATAAAGCTATCAGCAGGAATGTGGGTTTTGCGCTCCTCGTGAGCGCATTATTCATGTTCCTGTCCATATTGGTCTCGCTGATATACAACGACGGAGCCTTGACGCCAATGGTGATCAGTTTTATCATCACGTTCACCCTTGGCTCTTTCCCGCTTATTTTTGTCCGTCACGCTTCCTCCATATCACTCAGGGACGGATTCGTGATAATCTTCCTTTCCTGGCTGATGTCATTCGTGTTTGGGATGCTGCCCTATGCGCTTTGGGGCGGCCCGTTCACCCTGCCTAACGCCTGGTTCGAAAGCGTTTCCGGTTTCACGACGACGGGCGCCACCATACTGGAGGACATTGAAGCGCTTCCCAAGAGCCTTCTTTTCTGGCGCAGTTCCACCCATTTCATAGGCGGTTTGGGAGTAGTGGTGTTTCTGCTGCTGATACTGCCCAATACCAGCCCGATGAAACTGCGTCTTACCAGTCTGGAGGTTTCTAACCTGTCCAAGAATGGCTACAGGGCAAGGTCCAACCAGACTTCCAGCATATTCGCTTATGTTTACCTGGGTCTGATGGCCCTGGCTTTCATTGCCTTCCTGATTGTGGGAATGTCTCCTTTCGATGCTGTATGCCACGCCTTCAGCGTTTGCGCCACGGGCGGTTTCAGTACAAAGAACCTTTCCCTTGGAGCATATGATTCCCTTGGCGTAGAGATAGTCACCATAGTTTTCCTGTTCCTGGCTTCCGTTCATTTTGGAAGCATATACCTGGCTGTAGTCAAACGCTCCCTGAAACCATTCAAGAATCCGGTCTTCTTTTTCTACTTGGGTTCTCTGATAGTCACGAGTTCGCTTCTGGCAGTTTCCCTCAAATTCCAGGATCCCGCCCTCAGTGTTGGAAGGGCAGTCCGCGAGGGCGTTTTCCAGACAATAAGTACGGCCTCTACGTCCGGATTTGCCATAACGGACAACCTGAACTGGGGCTTCGTGCCAAATTACCTGCTCATATTCGTGGCCTTGATGTGCGGCTGCGCCGGGTCCACCAGCTGCGGTATCAAGGTTGACCGCATATTGCTGCTCTTCAAAAGAATAGGCCTGCACGTGGGCAGAATCCTGAATCCGTCCGCAGTAAACGAGGTCCGTCTGGGAAGGGTCATACTGAAGGATGAGGATATCAACCCCCATACAATGTACATCAACATCTACTTTATGGTGATGCTGGTGTCCATATTGCTGGTTTCCCTAACGGGCCTGAGCGGAGAGTATTCCTTTGCCGGTTCACTGGCTATGCTCAGCAACGTGGGGCCTTCCATTGGAAGGATGGGAACAATGGGCAATTATAACTGGGTTCCGGATACTGCAAAATTCCTCTTTACCCTGGATATGTTCCTGGGGCGGGTTGAAATCTACCCTATACTTGCCGTTATGGGAATGTTGCTGGGACTGGACAATAGAAAGTAGGAAGAGGTGGACAGAGGCGGTTTCCTGTATAAAGATTTCATCTCCCATCTGGGTGTTGAGGCTACATCCTGCCAGGATTCCCTGCTGCGGGACATAGCCGCTTTCCTTACGGGGGACGATGCGGACATAATGGTGGTGAACGGTTATGCAGGTACCGGCAAGACCACTGCAATAGCGGCAGTGGTCAATTCATTGGTGTCGCTGAACATAAAATGCAAGCTGATGGCACCTACGGGGCGTGCCGCAAAGGTGCTGTCACAATACACAGGGAAGCCGGCCTGCACCATCCATAAGGGAATATACAGGCAGAAATCAGTGGGAGCGGACGGTATGGGCCGTTTCACCCTTGACTACAACAAAAGCAGGGATACGCTTTTTGTGGTGGATGAGGTGTCCCTCATAGGGGCGGAAGGCCAGGACAGGCCGGAAGGAGTGGTCTTCGGGTCCGGTAACCTTCTGGAGGACCTGGTGAATTACGTCCGCGCGGGTTCGGACTGCAGGCTTATCCTGATAGGGGATGCAGCGCAGCTGCCACCGGTGGGCCTTGACTGCAGTCCGGCGCTGTCAGAAGCGTATATGGACGGTTTTGGCGGGGTCAGGTACGCGACTCTCACCACGGTGACGCGCCAGCAGCGCGAGTCCGGAATACTGCACAATGCCACCATACTCAGGGAGATGATATCGGCGCAGGGCGCCACGGCAAAAATTAAGCTGGACCTCAAGGGGTTCGATGACATACAGAGGGTGTCGGGTGGGGAGCTTATAGAGACCCTCACAGATGCGTACTCCCGCTATGGGGATGATGACTGCATTGTACTGTGCCGCTCCAACAAGATGGCCATACGCTACAACCTTGGGATACGCTCAATGGTGGAGTTCAAGGAAGACAGGCTGGTACGCGGTGAAAAGCTGATGATTGTAAAGAACTGCTACCAGTTCCTGGAAGATGTAGAGGAGATGGATTACATAGCAAACGGGGACATTGCGCGCCTGTTAAGCATAAAGGGCTTCGAGGAGAGATACGGGCTGCATTTTGCAAAGGCAAGGCTGCAGTTTCCGGATTACGGGGACGTGGAGGTCAGCGCCAAGGTGTGCCTGGACACCCTGGAATCGGAATCCGCATCCCTGACATTCGAGCAGCAGAATGCCCTGTACCAGGGAGTGAACGAGGATTATTCCCACATCACATCCCGCAAGAAACGTTACGATGCCGTCAGGGAAGACCCGTACTTCAATGCGCTCCAGCTGAAATACGCCGCTGCGGTTACCTGCCATAAGTCACAGGGAGGCCAGTGGGGCTGCGTTTTCATCGACTGCCCTTTCTGGCAGGAAGAGCAGACCCTGGATGACCTCAAATGGCTTTATACGGCACTTACGCGCGCCGTGGAAAAAGTTTACCTTGTTAATTTTAACGACAGATTCTTCATATGAGAAAGTTAATGATCCTCCTGGCGGCCGCAGCCGCCTGTCTGTCACTCAGAGGACAGGAATTCCAGACCATCCCTTCAAGGTGGAAATGGATTAGCGATAAGGAAGTGGTGTTCTCCACTTCGCCGACGTATGCGGACAGCGCTACGTTCAGCGTGACGGTTCCTTCCTACAGGATAACGAGGGGCGTTCACGCTCCGGACAAGTATTCCCAATTCCCTATACGCCCTCAGGGCGCGGTGAACCTCACATATTCTCCGGATTCCACTAAACTTGCGTTTACGCGCGGCAACGACCTGTACGTTGCCGACTGCGCCAGCGGCGCCGAGACGAGGCTTACCTATGACGGTTCCGACGTTATACTCAACGGTTATGCCTCCTGGGTGTATTATGAGGAGATCCTGGGCCGCAGTTCGATGTACAAGGCATTCTGGTGGTCGCCGGATTCAAAGAAGATAGGTTTCTACCGCTTTGACAATTCCAAGGTCCCTATGTTCCCTATCTATTCACCTAGGGGACAGGACGGAACATTGAAGCAGACCCGCTATCCCAAGGCGGGGGAGACCAACCCGCAGGTGAAGATTGGGATGATTGACCTTGACAGCCCTTCGAACATTGTATGGGCGGACTTCGACCCAACGGAGGACCAGTATTTTGGAATCCCGTTCTGGGGACCGGACAGCAAGGACTTCTACATTGCCCGCGAACCGCGTGTGCAGAACACCATAGACCTGTATGCGGTGAGCGCGGCTGACGGATCCAAGAAGAGCGTCTATCACGAGGAATATCCTACCTGGCTGAACTGGTTCGAGGGGATTATTTTTACTGACAAAG
>JAGCYZ010000038.1 GCA_017960545.1 Bacteroidales bacterium | reverse complement strand
TCCCGGCGTCACGGACGTGCCTTCCCAGAAGGCGCCGCCGCTGTAGAGCTGGGAACTGAACATCCCCGGCAGGTTCCCCTGCGGGGGGATGCTCCAGGGCATCAGCACCCTTCCCGCGGCGCTGAGGCCTGCGGAAATGATATGCAGCGCGTATGTGGCCCCTATCTCATTATGGTACAGGTTGCAGAGCTCTCCCAGGGTCAGGCCGTGCCTGTGGGCCACCTTTGGGGTGAACATATCGGCGCCCAGCGCGGGCATCGTGCCCTCCACGATCCTTCCGGAAGGGTTCACGAGGTCCACGATGTAAAGCGCCGGCGCCTCCTCCCCTAGAGTATTCATAGCCGTCATAAGACGCAGTACATCCAGCGTGTGGCTGCAGTAGCGCGTACCGCAGTCCTGGATCTCCACCACAACGGCATTGAGCCCGGCAAGGTGGTCTATGTCAAACTCTATATGGGATTCCCACTCGCTCAGTTCCGGCTCGTTGGGCAGGAAAAGGGCTTTGAGGTTGCCCCGCTGGCGGAAGATATCGTACAGATATCCGCCCCGGTCCGGATCCCAGCAGTTCTGCGAGCAGAAAACGCCCACATTCCCGTTCATCAGGGCCTTGTCCAGCTGGTCCTCTATGGGAGTTGTCCTGAAACTAAACATTCAAAATATCCTTTGCTATTGAAACGATCTGGCCGGCCAGCGCGTCCGCCTGCTCTTCCGTCGGGGCCTCTGCATAAACCCTTATGATAGGCTCCGTGTTGGACTTGCGCAGGTGAACCCACTGCTTGCGGCTTTCGAAATCTATGCGCACGCCATCCACTGTGTTGATCCTTTCATCGGCGAACTTCTTCTTTATCTCCTCCAGAATGACGTCCACCAGTTCCGGACGGTCCAGGTCTATCCTGTTCTTTGAGATGTGGTACTGCGGCAAAGTTGCCTTGTACTCGCTTGCGGTCATCTTTTTGTGAGCCAGGTTGCTCAGGAACAGGGCGGTGCCCACCATTGCGTCGCGCCCGCTGTGCAGGGCGGGGAAGATCACGCCTCCGTTGCCTTCTCCACCTATCAGGGCACCAACCTGGTGCATCTTGGTAGTCACGTTGACCTCGCCTACGGCCGATGCGTAGTAAGTGCCCCCGTGCGCCTCCGTAACGTCACGCAGTGCGCGTGAGGAGGACAGGTTTGACACGGTGCACAGGTTCTTAAGGCCCTGCGCCTCAGCCAGGGAGAGGAGATAGTCAGCAACGCTGACCAGCGTGTACTCCTCCACGAAAGGCTCGCCGTTCTCACAGATGAAAGCAAGGCGGTCCACATCCGGGTCCACACTTATTCCAAGGTCTGCCTTATGCTTCTTTACGGCATCGCTCAGGCCCTTGAGGTTCTTTGGCAGCGGCTCCGGGTTATGGGCGAAGTTGCCGTTAGGCTCTCCGTTTATCTTTATGCACCTGACACCCATCAACTGCAGAAGTTTGGGCATAATGATGTTGCCCACGCTGTTTATTGCGTCAAGGACAACCGTGAAACCGGCATTGCGGACGGCCTCTATGTCAACCTGCGGAAGCGCAAGGACAGCCGCTATATGGTCCGGGGTGAAGTCCCTCCGTTCCGTCTTTCCCAGCTGGTCCACCGGGGCGAAGTTGAAATCCCCCTTCTCCGCGCAGTCCAGGATAGCCTGGCCTTCTTCCGCCGTCAGGAATTCTCCCTTCTCGTTGAGGAGCTTGAGGGCGTTCCACTCCTTTGGATTGTGGCTGGCAGTGATTATGATGCCTCCGTCCGCGCCGGAGAAAACCACGGCCATCTCCGTTGTAGGGGTGCTGGCCTTTCCCGCCTTTATTACGTCCATGCCGCAGGCGCAGATGGTGCCGCATACCAGCTCTTCGACCATCTTGCCCGATATTCGGGCGTCCTTGCCCACAACCACCTTGTACCGGCCTTGGTGAGGCCTCCTGACGCGAAGCATTTCACAGTATGCGCAGGTATATTTGACTATGTCAAAAGGGGTGAGGCCGCTCCCTGCCGGGCCGCCTATGGTACCCCTTATTCCGGATATGGATTTAATCAGTGTCATATGTTCCAAAATTACTAAAAATTAGTAAATTCGCGGCCGAAATTTTGGAATTATGAATTTACAGGGTTTGTGGACCATCCTTCTGCTGATTGTGTCCAACATTTTCATGACCATAGCCTGGTACGGCCAGCTCAAGCTGTCGGAGATGCACATCAATGACAACTGGCCCCTGATCCTTATCATACTGTCCTCCTGGGGCGTAGCGCTTTTCGAGTACTCTGCAATGGTTCCTGCCAACAGGTTGGGTTCCAACATCAACGGGGGACCCTTCAGCCTGATGCAGCTCAAAATCATCCAGGAATGCGTTTCCCTTACGGTCTTCACCGTCATCTGCGCCGTCTTCTTCAAGAGCCAGCCCATCCACTGGAACCACCTTGCAGCCTTCGTCTGCATCATATTGGCAGTTTTTTTCTGCTTCCTGAAGCCGTAAGGCCTAATATTTTTTGGAGAGAAAAAATTTTTGCATATATTTGCAGTCCAAACCAAACGCTGGGTTCGTATAACGGTTAGTACTCAAGATTCTCAATCTTGCAATAGGAGTTCGATTCTCCTACCCAGTACCACAAAGCCTCCCACTCCGGGAGGCTTTTTCCGTTTCTCCCGCCCCGCCTGACGTCATCCCCCCAAAACGCCGTGACACGTAAGTATCTAGCTGTCAGTCAATAGATGCTTTAAATACCCCCTGAAATCGAGTGTATTGAACCACCTTGTTGTCTGATAATCAATCCTTTACCCGCCACAACAATTATGGGGACACTATTGATGACACCCTCCGTGCCAGGGCCGGTGCTTCGCTGACGGCGGCAAATGGCAAGTCCAGCGCTCACGTGCTCGACGGCTAACTCCTCCCTTTTAGCCGGGGCCCCAACCCCGTCTAACACTCGTCAAACACACGCCGTCGTGCGGAGCAACGCCCGTTCGCTGGAGGGACTTGCGCATTCATTTACCGCCTATTCGCTCCGCCCCGGCCCTGGCATGGAGTGGTGGGGTGCAAAAGGGTGGTGTTTTGCACCCGGGAGAGCTGAAAAGGAGGTGGCGGGGTGCAAAGATGTGGTGTTTTGCACCCGGAGCGAGCAGTGCGGAGGTACCTGGAAAACCCGTGGCCGCCCGTGGCCTCGTGAACGGGTGGATGGCGCTTGCGCCAGACGGGATGGAGCGAAGCGGAAGGTTTTCCAGGTAC
>JAGCYZ010000037.1 GCA_017960545.1 Bacteroidales bacterium | reverse complement strand
GTTACAATGTTAAGGCCCGTGCTCTCTATGTCGAAAAAGAGCAGAGGCCTTTCCAGTTTCAAGTTCATATTTTACTGAATGTTAAACCATTATAGGCATCAGGATGCCACAGATCTTCTCGCTCTCTTCCTCTTCCGGCGCCGGCACTATGAGCGCGGCCCGCCTGGAGTCCAGGAACTTCATCACAATTGTCCCGCAGGTCATGTTCCCAAGGATGTCTCCAAGGAAGGAGGACTTGAAGCCTATCGTGAGGTCGTCTCCGCTGTAGTCGCAGGCAAGTTTCTCGTAAGCGGCAATTGCAAAGCCAAGGTCCTGTGCGGAAACTTCCAGCTGGCCCGGCTTGAAGTCGAACTTGATGTGGTTGGAAGCCTTGTTGGCGCACACTGATACGCGGCGTACGGTGTTGAGGAGCTGCATACGGTCCATCTTGAGGATGTTGGAGTTGTTCTGGGGGATGACGTCCTTGTAACGGGGGAACTTGCCAACCACCAGGCGGCAGATCATTGTGATGCTGTCGAACTGGAAGAGGACGTTGGTGTCGTCAAAGAGGATGGTCACGTCAGAGGACTCCTTGCTTACGAGGCCCTTGAGCACGGCGGCGGCCTTCTTGTGAAGGATGAAGGAGCACTTGTCAGGGGCGCTGACATCCGTGGATGTGTAGCAGATGAGCTTATGCGAATCCGAAGCCACCAGGGTGGTGGATACGGTGTCGATGTCAAAGTAGATACCGTTCATTGCGGGGCGCATCTCATCGTCCGCGGTAGCGTAGATGGTGCTGTTGACGCCGTCCAGCAGGGTCTGGGCCGGGAAGACCACCTTGCGGGCGTCTTCTCCCACGGTCTTGATCTGCGGATAGTCGTCCGCGGGGAAGAACGGGAGGGTGGAGACACCGCTGTTCCAGCTGCACTCGAAGGAGGCGCTCTCGTTGAGGGTCTTTATGGAAACCGGCTGGTCCGGAAGGGCCTTGAGCAGCTCCGTCACGTGGCGTGCCGGCACTGCTATGCTGCCTTCCTCCTGCACTTTCTCCACCTCTATGCTGGTGCGCAGGGTGAGGTCCGAATCAGATGCTGTTATTTCCAGGACATTGTCCTTGAGGACGAGAAGGAAGTTCTCTAAGATAGGCTGGACGGATTTGGCTGGGATAGCCTTTGAAACATCCATAAGACCTTTGAGGAGTTCGGCGCTGGAGACGGTAAATTTCATTTTGATATAACTTTTTAATAATTTAGGTGTCTAAAGATATGTGTTCACAAATATAGTATATTTCCATCAAAAATGGCACATAATTTGACTTTTTAACCCGGCGTCCATACGGACCTGAACAGATAAATCAAAAAGTATTATAGTTATGAAAAAGAATTTATTGATTGTAGTGGCTTCTGTGCTGTTGAGCGGCCTAACTGCTTATGCTGTAGTTAAATCCGCAAAGCCTGAGCAACTCCCCGTGTCAAGCACCTATCCTACTGACGGATCCCTGTACAGGACTGTCAATCTGGCACAGACAGATTATCCAGACTTCACATACGCTGCAGAATCGGCAGTCGATGCTGTGGTATTCGTAAAAGTGACCGTAAGGTCCGCGTCAAGGGGCAATTATCAGATTGACCCGTTCTTCGAGTATTTCTTCGGCTATGGCGGCGGCCAGCAGCAACAGCCAAGGGAAAGGCAGGGCAGCGGCTCCGGCGTCATCATCCGTTCTGACGGCTACATTGTCACAAACAACCACGTAGTGCAGGATGCCACCAAGGTGGAAGTCACCCTGAACAACAACAAGACCTACGAGGCTACCGTAGTGGGCACAGACGCCGCAACCGACGTCGCCCTCATCAAGATCGATGCGGAAGGCCTCCCTACCATAGCATTCGCAGACTCTGACGCCCTCCGCCTTGGAGAGTGGGTTCTGGCTATCGGAAGCCCTATGGGCGAGCAGCTCCGCTCTACCATCACCGCCGGTATAGTCAGCGCCAAGGGCCGTTCAATGCCAAGCAACGACGGTACCTTCAAGATCGAGTCCTTCATCCAGACCGATGCCGCAGTGAACCCCGGCAACAGCGGCGGCGCCCTTATCAACAAGGCGGGCCAGCTCGTGGGCATCAATACCGCAATCGTGTCCACCACAGGCTCCTTCACGGGCTATTCTTTCGCAGTTCCTTCCAACATCGTGCACAAGATTGTCAGCGACCTCATCGACTACGGTTCAGTAAAGAGGGTTATGCTTGGCATCACCGGTGGAAATGTCAACGAAGAAATTGCACAGGAATTGAAACTTCCTTCAGTTAACGGCGTATATATTAACGAGGTTTCTAAGGGAAGTTCAGCCGACAAGGCCGGCCTCAAGAAAGACGATGTCATCATCTCTCTTGACCAGACACGCATCGGCACAATGGCTTCCCTGCAGGAAAAGGTCAACAGTTACCATCCGGGAGACCGCGCTGAGATGCAGATCATCCGCGGCGGCAACCCTATGACGGTTTCTGTAACATTCCAGGAAGCAACCACCGAAATCAACGGTGCGGTATCTGAAGACGGTACGGTATCATTCTACGGAGCACAGCTCGGAACTCCTTCCCAGGAGACCCTCCAGAAGATCAGGGCAAGGGGCGGCGTAGAAATCAAGAAGCTTTCCGCCGGAAAGCTCAAGGATGCCGGAGCAACTGAAGGATTTGTCATCCTGTACGTAAACGACCAGCCTGTAAGCTCACCTCAGGAAGTGGTAGAAATAGCTCGCCAGAGCAGACGCGCAATCTTCATCGAAGGTTACACGGCAAACGGAAAGGCGTCCTATTTCGGTTTCGGAAAGGATGAATAAATTCTAAATAATGAGACAACTTAAGATAACCAAATCGATTACCAACCGTGAGAGCCAGTCCCTTGACAAATACCTCCAGGAAATAGGCCGCGAAGAATTGGTATCACCCGAAGAAGAAGTAGAATTGGCGCAGCGTATCCGCAACGGAGACCAGAAAGCGCTTGAAAAACTCACCAGGGCAAATCTCAGATTTGTAGTATCGGTGGCAAAGCAGTATCAGAACCAGGGACTCAGCCTCCCTGACCTGATCAACGAAGGAAACCTTGGCCTGATAAAGGCAGCTGAAAAGTTTGACGAGACAAGGGGATTCAAGTTCATATCCTATGCGGTATGGTGGATCCGCCAGTCAATACTCCAGGCCCTTGCGGAGCAGTCCAGGATTGTCCGCCTGCCGCTCAACCAGGTTGGCTCATTGAACAAGATAAACAAGGCTCTGTCCAAGTTTGAGCAGGAGAACGAGCGTCTCCCTTCAAACGACGAGCTTTCGGAGATGATAGAAGTGCCTAAGGACAAGATCGCAGATACCCTGCGCGTGTCCGGTAGGCACGTCTCCGTTGATGCCCCGTTCGTGGAAGGCGAAGACAACAGCCTCCTTGACATCCTCCCCAACGACGATTCCCCAAGTGCTGACAAGGGCCTCGTGAACGAGTCCCTCAGCACGGAGATCGACAGGGCCCTGCAAATCCTCACTCCAAGGGAGAGGGAGATCATCAAGTCCTTCTTTGGCATAGGATGCCAGGAGATGACCCTTGAAGAGATAGGGGAGAGGCTTGACCTTACAAGGGAAAGGGTACGCCAGATCAAGGAGAAGGCTATCCGCAAGCTCAAGAAACCAAGTGCAAGCAAACTCCTCAAAACTTACTTAGGCTGATGACTCCCGAATCCTTTATCGCAACCAAGGCTGCGCAGGCCATATCGGAAATATACGGTACAAGCGTGGACGCTTCCACCCTGCAGGTTCAGCTTACGCGCAAAGAGTTCGAAGGCGACTTTACACTGGTCGTCTTCCCTCTTTTAAGGGTGTCCCGCACCAGCCCGGAGGCCACAGGCGCCGCAATCGGGGACTGGCTGAAAGCCAACGTCCCGGAAATCAGCGGCTTCAACGTGGTCAAGGGCTTCCTGAACATCCTCCTTTCGCCGCTTTACTGGAATGAACTGCTGGCGTCCATTTCCCAGGACGCCGCCTTCGGCCAGCTGCCCGCAACGGGGCGCAACGTAATGGTGGAGTTCTCTTCGCCAAACACCAACAAGCCGCTTCACCTTGGCCATATCCGCAACAACCTCCTGGGTTCGTCGGTATCCGACCTGCTCAAGGCTGCCGGGCACAACGTGATCAAGACCACCCTGGTCAACGACCGCGGCGTGCATATCTGCAAAAGTATGTATGCCTGGCAGAAGCGTTTCAACGGCGCCACCCCTGAATCCACCGGCAAGAAAGGCGACCACCTTGTTGGAGACTGCTACGTGGAATTCGCCAAGATGGAGAAAGAGGACCCGTCCGTGATGGACGCCGTCCACGATATGCTGGTTAAATGGGAGCAGGGCGACAAGGAAGTGCGCGAACTGTGGGCTATGATGAACGGATGGGTGTTCGAAGGCTTCGAGCAGACCTACAAGGCCCTTGGAATATCCTTCGACAAGGTTTATTACGAGTCCCAGACATACCTCCTGGGCAAGGAACTGGTGCAGAAAGGCCTTGATATGGGCGTGTTCGAGAGGGAGCCGGACGGATCCGTCTGGTGCGACCTCACCGCCGACGGCCTGGACCGCAAGCTCCTGCTCCGTTCCGACGGCACATCCGTATATATCACACAGGACCTTGGAACCGCTGAGCGCCGCTTCAGCGAGTTCAACCTGGATTCCCACGTCTATGTGGTGGGCGACGAGCAGAACTACCACTTCCAGGTCCTCAAGCTCATCCTTGGCAAGCTTGGCTTTGGCTGGGCTCAGGATATCTTCCACCTTTCATACGGAATGGTAGAGCTTCCTGAAGGCAAGATGAAGTCCCGCGAGGGAACCGTAGTGGATGCCGACGACCTCATCGAAAAGATGTACCAGGAGGCCAAGGCAACCTCCGAGGAATCCGGCAAGCTGGAGGGAATGGAGGAAGACCAGAAGGAGGAACTTTACAGGATGATAGGCCTGGGAGCCCTCAAATACTTCATACTCAAGGTGGATCCAAAGAAAAAGATGCTCTTCAATCCCAAGGAGTCCATCGATTTCAACGGAAATACAGGACCCTTCATCCAGTACACCCACGCCCGTATCAAGTCCATCCTGCGCAAGGCTTCGGAAAAGGGGCTTGAGGGCACGGTAAGCCCGTCTTTCCAGCCGGGCGCCAAGGAAATCCGCCTCATAAAGCTGCTGAACGGTTATCCGCAGAAGATACAGGACGCCGCGGCGGACTTCTCGCCCGCCATCATAGCCAACTTTGCCTATGAACTGGCAAAGGAGTTCAACCAGTATTACCACGACACCCCGGTGCTCAGGGAGAGCGACCAGGACGTGCTCAAGGCCAGGCTGGTGCTCATAGACTCCCTTGCCTGCGTGCTCAGAAAGGCAATGGGCATACTTGGCATCCAGCTTCCTGACAGAATGTAATCCTGATGGAGAGCCCCGCAGCAGCATATATGTTCCCTACATCCGTGAAGGAGGTCGAAGCCCTCGGATGGGACTACATAGACATCATTTTCTTCACCGGCGACGCATTTGTGGACCATCCCTCCTTTGGGACGGCCTGCATCGCCCGTTATCTCCAGAAGTTCGGATACAGGGTTGCGGTCATCCCGCAGCCTAACTGGAGGGACGACCTCAGGGACTTCAAGAAACTGGGCGCTCCAAGGCTCTATTTCGCGGTCAATTCCGGCGCGATGGATTCAATGGTGAACCATTACACCGCATCCCGCCGCCTGCGCCACGACGACGCCTACACCCCTGAAGGGCGCGCGGGCCAGCGCCCGGACAGGGCCGTCACCGTATACTGCCGCATCCTCAAGAAACTTTATCCCGATATTCCCGTTGTCATAGGAGGCATAGAGGCTTCCCTCCGCCGCCTGACGCACTACGATTACTGGGAGGACAGGCTTATGCCTTCCATCCTCATAGACAGCCGTGCGGACTGGCTCTGCTACGGAATGGGCGAGAGGCCCATGCTGGAGCTAACCAGGGCCATAGAACACCAGCGCAACATCAGCGACATACGCCGCATTCCGCAGCTGGCATTCTTCTCCCACGGCAGGCACAGGGCGCCTGACGCCCTGGTGCTGAACTCCTACGAAGAATGCCTCGCTTCAAAGCAGGCTTTCGCCCAGAACTTCCACCTTATAGAGACCCACGCCAATATGATGCATCCGCAGACCATTGTGGAACGCATCAAGGACGGGTACGTGCAGGTCAATCCTCCATATCCCCCGGCCACGGAGGCGGAGATGGATTCATTCTGGAACCTGCCGTTCACCAAGCTGCCGCATCCGCGCTACAAGGGCAAGCGCATCCCTGCGTACGATATGATCAAGTTCTCCATCATCACCCACAGGGGGTGCTTCGGAGGCTGCAATTTCTGCACTATAGCCGCGCATCAGGGCAAGTTCATACAGTCCCGCAGCGAGGATTCCATAGTTGCGGAGGCGCGCGCCCTGAACAGGCTTCCCGGCTTTGCCGGAAACATTTCTGACCTGGGCGCGCCAACCGCCAATATGTATGGGATGAAGGGCAAGAACCCCGTTATGTGCGACATCTGCCGCCGCAAGTCCTGCCTGTATCCTTCCGTGTGCAAGAACCTTGACCGTTCTCACGCCAGGGTGCTGGATATGTACCACAGGGTGATGAAGACAAAGGGCATACGGCACGCATATATAGGCAGCGGAATCCGTTATGACCTGTTCCTCACGGAAAGCGGGTATGTGGACGACACTTCCTATCCATATCTGAAAGAACTGGTATTGGAGCATACCTCCGGCCGCCTCAAGGTGGCTCCGGAGCATACGGAGGACAACGTCCTGCGCTATATGGCAAAGCCGTCCTTCAAGCTGTTCGAGCGCCTGCGCAAGGAATTCGACAAGATAAACGCCCAGGCGGGAACGCACGTGGAACTTGTCCCGTACTTCATCTCCTCCCATCCCGGCTGTACTGCAAGGGATATGTCAAAGTTGTCCCGCAACAGCTGCCTCAAGGGGCTCTATATGGACCAGGTGCAGGACTTCACTCCAACGCCAATGACAACGTCTTCCGTAATGTTCTATACAGGGCTGGATCCCAGGGATATGAAACCGGTGTTCGTGGAAAGGGACCCGGAGCGCAAAAAAGCGCAGAAATCATTCTTTTTCAAAAAATAATTCCAAACCTGTTTTTCGTAAAGAAAAATTACCTATTATTGCAAGGAAAACTTATAGACTTATGGACGGAAAAACCAGACACGTGGTCAGCTATGAAAAGATGTCGGAAGAGCTCGCAAAAGCTTTTGCCGAAAAGTACCCCAAGGGCTTCTCGGATTATTTGCCTGACCTGACAAAATACCCTAAACCGGACGGGACGTTTTTCTATGCAGTAACACTGGAAATCCCCAATGCAATATACCTTGTAAAGATCCAGGTCAAGACAGACGACCTGGAAGACATTGAAAAATGGCTTGACGGGGACGACGACAATGACACCGTACAGGGAGGCGGCTCCGACAACGAAGGAGAAACCCTGCCTGACGAAAACATTTCCCAATATGGCGGGGATGAAGATTCCTCTGAGGTCGAAGCTTAAGCTCCGGCCTTTTTCCTCTCTGCCTGAGGATACCAGGGTGCTCATTCTGGCCCTGGCCGCCGGCCTTTTGTCCGGCGGGGCCGCGGTTCTGCTCCGCGCCCTCATAGAGTGGATCAAGGAGGCTCTCATCCCATTGTCTTCCGGCTTTTCCTACCGCTTTGCAAACCTCCTGATCCCGGGAGTGGGAATGCTGCTGTCACTGCTTATAGTCAGATATTTTGTCAAGGACAACATCAGCCACGGAGTGACGCGCGTGCTGGAGTCGGTTTCCCGCAACGAATCCCATATCAAGAGCCACAACGTCTGGTCCTCAATGGTTACCAGCGCCGTGACAATTGGCTTCGGAGGCTCCGTGGGAGCCGAGGCGCCAATCGTTTACACGGGCGCGGCCATAGGCTCCAACCTGGCCCGCCTGGCCAAGTTCTCATACGCAAACATCACGGTGCTGCTGGGCTGCGGCGCAGCCGGCGCCATAGCGGGCATTTTCAAGGCCCCGCTGGCCGGCATACTGTTCACTATGGAGATCCTTATGTTCAACATCTCCATGGCGTCCCTGCTGCCGCTGCTGCTGTCCGCAATGTCCGCTACGGTGGTTTCCTATATCTTCACCGGCCAGACGGCAATGTTCCAGTGCACCCTCACGCCTTTCTCAATGCAGAACATCCCGTTCTATATCCTTATGGGAATGCTTTGCGGCGTTGGGTCGGTGTTCTTTATGAACGCCACCCTGGGCCTTGAGGACAGGCTTGGGAAACTGCAGCGGCCATACCGCCGCTGGCTTGTATGCGCGCTGGGTCTGGGAATACTCATTTTCCTTTTCCCGGTGCTTTACGGAGAGGGCTACACCTCAATAATGTCGCTTCTGAACGGCCATATGCTTGAGATGGATACCCAGACTCCGCTGTCATTCTTCTTTGACAGTCCGTGGGGCATCCCTCTTTTCTTCCTGCTGGTATTCTTCTTCAAGGTGCTGGCAATGACCCTGACCAATGTGGGCGGGGGAGTGGGAGGCACTTTCGGCCCTACGCTTTTTGCCGGTGCAATCCTGGGCTTTGTGATCGCGCGCAGCCTCAATCTGGTTTTCGCCTCGCGCGGGATAACCGTTCCCGAGCAGAACTTCGTGCTGGTTGGTATGGCGGCAATGATGGCGGGAGTGATGCAGGCGCCGCTCACCGCAATATTCCTTATCGCGGAGATCACCGGCGGGTACGAGCTTTTCCTCCCGCTTATCATAGCGGCAACCATATCTTTTGGCACCACGCGGCTTTTCGAGAAGTATTCCATATATACCAAGCGCATCGCCCTTTCCGGAGACCTGCTCACGCACGACAGCGACCAGGCGGTGCTCACGCTGCTCAAGACTTCGGACCTGGTGCGCGACAAGTATCCGCGCATTGAGCCCGATGCATCCCTGAGGGATCTGGTAGGCGTCATATCCGGCAGTAACGCGGCTCTGGTGGCCGTTGTCGACAGCAAAGGCGTTTTCCAGGGCCTGGTGAACATAGAGGACATACGCAGAATGCTCTTTGACGAGAGAAAATACGACACTCTCAAGGTGTATAACCTTATGGCCCAGCCGCCGGCCTACGTGAAAATGGACGAGAAAATGGAGAGCGTGATGGCCAAATTTGACAAGACCGGGGCCTGGAGGCTGCCGGTGGTGGACTCCGAGAAGAGGTACAAGGGCTTCGTGTCACGCTCGCGCATCCTTACCGCATATAGAGAAGAACTGAAAGAAATATCCAGGGCATAGTGAAAGACATTTACGTAAACCATATCGCGCAGCAGATGCAGGTCAAGGCCTGGCAGGTGGAGAACTGCGCCTTGATGTTCGAACAGGGAGACACCATCCCGTTCATAAGCCGATACCGCAAGGAACGCACCGGCGGCCTGGACGATGCCTCCGTGGCTGAAATAAAGCATTGGGTGGACCTTTACCAGGATATGGAAAAGCGGAAGTCCACTATACTGGACACCATAGCCTCACAGGACAAGCTTACCGACCAACTGAAATCCGCAATAGAGAATTGCGTGATTCCAGCCCAATTGGAGGACCTTTACCTGCCTTACAGGCCCAAGCGCCGCACCAGGGCTACGGCCGCCAAGGAGGCGGGTTTAGAGCCCCTGGCGGACGTTATGTACGCGGTGCGCACGCGCAACCCTCAGGCGGAGGCGCAGAAATATGTGGGGGACAAGGTCCCCGGCGTGGAGGAGGCCCTTGCGGGCGCGAGGGACATTATTGCCGAGCGCCTGAGCGAGACCGCTTCCGTGCGCGAGACGCTGCGCGGGATTTTCCGCGCAAGGCGCATCGTGGCAAAGGCCACGAAGGCCGCGCAGGACAATCCGGAAGCAGCAAAATACCGCAGCTACTTCAATTTCTCTATGCCCCTGCAGCGCATCCCCGCCCACAACTTGCTGGCCATCCTGCGTGCGCAGGGCGAAGGCTTCCTTTCCGTTGACATTGACGCTGATGCGGAGAAATGCTCCAAGAAACTCTATTACGATTTCTGCCAGGAACACTCATATCCTGCCGAGCCGCTTGCGGAGCAGATCAGGATGGCTGTGGAAGACTCATTCAAACGCCTTCTGGAACCATCCATAAGCAATGAAATAATCAAGGAGGCCAAGGAAAAGGCCGACATAGAATCCATAAAGGTCTTCGGGGAAAACCTGACGCAACTGCTCCTGAGCGCTCCGTTGGGGCAGAAGCGCACTATGGCCGTGGACCCTGGCTTCCGCAACGGATGCAAGATAGCCTGCCTTGATGAATACGGCTCGCTCCTGCACCATACCGTGATTTTCCCGCATCCTCCCCAGAACCAGAAGGTCAAGGCAATAATAGAGGTCCAGGAGATGCTGGAGAAGTACTCCATCCAGGCCGTCGCCCTTGGAAACGGAACGGCTTCAAGGGAAACCGAAGAGTTCTTCAAGAAGATTCAGCTCCCTGACGGCTGCAAAGTCTGGCTGGTCAGCGAGGACGGAGCCTCCATATACTCCGCCTCGGAGGCGGCCAGGAAAGAGTTCCCGGACGAGGACGTAACCGTCCGCGGCGCCGTATCCATAGGCCGCCGCCTGATGGACCCCCTTGCGGAGCTGGTAAAGATAGACCCCAAGAACCTTGGCATAGGCCAGTATCAGCACGACGTGGACCAGAACCTCCTCAAGGAGAAACTGGACAATACCGTAGAACACTGCGTGAACAGCGTGGGCGTGAACCTTAACACAGCCAGCCCCTACCTGCTGTCCTACGTGGCCGGCGTGGGCCCCGCGCTCGCCGCAAACATAGTCTCCTTCAGAGACTCCGAAGGCGGCTTCCGCTCACGCCAGCAGCTGCTCAAAGTGCCCAGGCTTGGAGCCAAGGCCTTTGAGCAGTGCGCCGGCTTCCTCCGCATCCGTGACGCCCAGAACCCTCTGGACAACTCCGCCGTCCACCCCGAGGCATACCGCATAGTGGACAAGATGGCCGCGGACCTCAATATCCCTGTAACCGACCTGATTGGCAACCAGCAGAAGATATCTCAGATAAAACCGGAGAACTACACGGACAGCCAGTTCGGCCTTCCCACCGTCAACGACATCCTCAAGGAACTCCTCAAACCCGGCCTTGACCCCCGCCAGGCCGCCCAGGAATTCGAATTCGCCCAGGACGTCCACTCCATAGACGACCTCAAGGTAGGAATGGAGCTCCCCGGCATAGTCACCAACATCACCAACTTTGGAGCCTTCGTGGACATTGGCCTTCACGAAAACGGCCTCATCCACGCCTCCAAGATGGGCGTCAGGGGAATGGCGGATCCCTCCAAGGTCCTCAAGCTCCATCAGCACGTCACCGTCACCGTCCTCCAGGTTGACCTTGACCGCTCCCGCATCTCTTTAGGCCTCGTGAAGTAACCAGATCCTTCGCTTCGCTCAGGATGACAGCCAGTATGGCGTAGAGAAAGTGGTAGCGGGTGAAAAAGTGCTTTCGGCGTCAAGCCTGTTTTATCGCACTTTTTCACCCGCTACCACTTTCTCTCAAACAGAAGGGTTATTTGATGTCAGGGAGACCGAGGTCCTTGAAGGTACGGGGAGCAGGGACGCCCGGCAGAGGCTTGCGGGTCTTGATCTGCTCAAGGGCAACCTCAATGGCCTTCAGGAGCTGCTCGTCAATGCCGGCGGCCTCCTTAACGGGATCGTTGTCCAGGAGGATGTCAGGATCCACACCGTGGTTCTCCACAATCCACTCGCCGGTCTTGGCGTCGTAGTTGGTGAAGAACGGAACGCGCACGTCAGTGCCGTCAAGGTAAGGCAGCGAACCGCTGATACCGATGATTCCTCCCCAAGTCCTGGTTCCGATGACGGTTCCAAGGTTGTTGGCCTTGAAACTCCAGGGGAACAGGTCTCCGTCAGAAGCGGAGTACTTGTCAATGAGGAGCACCTTGGGACCGGTGTGGGTTCCCTCGGGAATTGTTCCGGTCTGGGTGCCGGTACGGTACATAGTCATACGGTATGCCTCCCTCTGCAGGCGCTCGATGATCATAGGAGATACGTTTCCGCCTCCGTTGGCGCGGTCGTCAATGATAAGGGCTTCCTTGTCAAGCTGGGGATAGTAGTAGCGTACGAACTCGTTGAGGCCTTCCTCGCTCATATCGGGGATGTAGATGTAGCCCACCTTGCCACCGGATTTCTCCTCCACGGTCTTGATGTTGTTCTGAACCCACTCGTAGTGGTACAGCGGATACTCGTCGGCAATAGGCTTCACTACAACCTTCTTTCCGCCTGCTGCGGCGGAGGTGTTGACGGTGAGTTCGGTAAGGACGCCGGCCTTGCCCACAAGCATCTTGTAAATGTTGTTCACGTCCTTGGTGGAAACTCCGTTGATGGCGGTGATGAAGTCGCCCTCCTTAACCTCTATGCCGGGTTCGGTAAGAGGGGAGCGCAGCGACTCTGAATAAGGAGCGCCGGGGAGGATCTTGGTGATCTTGAAGAAACCGCTGCGGTCCTTGACCATCTCGGCGCCAAGGAGTCCCATCTGGGTGCGCGGAGCCTTGGGATATTCTCCCACTGTTATGTAGGCGTGTCCGCAGGCCAGTTCGGAAATCATCTCTCCAATTACGTAGTTGAGGTCCAGACGTGTCTTTACGTAAGGCAGCAGCACTGAATATTTCTGCTTGAGGGCCTTCCAGTCACGTCCGTGCATATTCTCAAGGTAGAAGCCGTCGCGGAAGGCGCGCCATACCTCGTCAAAGATCTGGGGCCATTCCTCCGTATAGTCAATCTCTGCGCTCAGGTTGCCCATATCCACCTTGTTGGAAAGGCCTACCTTGGGAGCGGGGAAACTCTCAATGTAATAGTCGGTGCCTTTGGAGAAGATGGCTTTCTTGTCGCCCTGCCTGTAGGAGAAGTTTGCGTCAACGCAGGTGTCGTCCTTGCCGGTGGCAAAGTCATAGCAATGGGTCTCGCGTCCGGTGGAGTACCATATCTTGCTGCCGTCGCAATAAACGCTGCCGCCCCTGCCCTGTATCCTTACAGGCAGTTTCACTATGCGGTCAGCTATTCCGTCCGGATCTATCTTGACGGTCACGCCGCCTTCCTTGCCTTCGTCTTTCTTAGGCTGGGCAGCGCTCACGCCGTCTTTTGGAAGCAGCGGAGAAGGGGTGTCCTTGGCGAGCATGGCCATATAGCTGGCGCTCATATTGGAGTATGCGTAATCCCATTCCACGCGGCTGTAGATAGGGGAGAGGTCGCGGTCGGAACTGAAGATTAGGTATTTGCCGTCGGCGCTGAAAACGGGGCCGCTGGAATTGTACCACCTTTCCGTAACGGGATACTCCTTGCCGGTTTCCAGGTTATAGACGTAAACCACGCTCATCTCGTTTGCGGCGGGCTTGGTGTATGTGATCCACTTGCTGTCAGGGGAGTATTCCACGCCATAGAATTCGCTCTCGGGGCAGGTCATTATCACTTTGCGGGCCTTTGTGGCAGGGTCAACCTCAAGGATGCGGTTCTTGCGGTCAGTGTAGAGGATCTTCTTTCCGTCCGGGCTCCACTGGATGCCGCGGATGTAGGTATCGTTGCCGCTGGTGAGCTGGACGGGGGCCTTGGTCTCGTCCACGGCGTCCTGGAGCCAGATTTCAGTCTCGCCGGTGCGGTCGCTGATGAAAGCGATGGTCTTTCCGTCCGGGCTCCAGTCTGCGGCGCGCTCGTGTGCGCCGGCCGTGCGGGTGAGGTTGCGGGTAACGCCGTTGCCTACGGGCGCGTCAAAGACTTCGCCGCGGGCTGTGACCACAGCCCTGCTTCCATCGGGAGACGCGCTCATTGCGGTGAGCCTGCGGGCCACGTTCATAATCTCAGGACGGGCGTAGATGTTCTCGGAAGCTATGCTGATGGCAATCTTCTGGGCCTGTTTGGTGGCGGGGTCAAGTTTCCAGATCCAGCCTGCCTGCTCAAAAACGATGAGCTTGCCGTTGCTGCTGGGGAACTTGACGTCAAAGTCGCTGAAGTTGGTAACCTTCTGGGTGGTCTTCGTCCTGGTATTGTAAACGAAGATGTTCATTGTCATATCCCTGTCGGAAGCGAAATAGATTTCATCGCCTATCCACATAGGGAAAATGTCCTGGGCAACGTTGTTGGTGATGTTCTCCACGGTCTTGCGGTCCGGGTTCCAGATCCAGACGTCGTCCGCCATACCGCCGCGGTAGTACTTCCAGGTACGGAATTCCCTCATCACGCGGTTGTAGGCAAGCTGCTTTCCGTCAGGGGACCAGCTGCACCATCCTCCCTCCGGGAGAGGAAGCTTCTGGGGCATTGCCCCGTCAGTGGTCACTGACCAGAGGTTGCCGGGGAATCCGTCGCCAATGCGGTTGCGGTAGTAGATGCTCTTTCCGTCATTTGACCAGGTCATCACAATGTTGTTGGGTCCCATACGGTCTCCCAGTTCGTCCCTGCCGTTGGTGGATGTGTATGTAATCCTTTCCGGCTGGCCGCCTATGGCGGGCATAAGGTAAACTTCGCGGTTGCCATCGTACTCTCCGGTGAATGCAAGGGTCTTTCCGTCGGGGGAATACCTGGCGAACATTTCATATCCTACGTGGGAGGTTATCCTCTTGGCTTCGCCTCCGTTGATGGGTACTGTGTAAAGGTCTCCTGCATAGGAGAAAACCACTTCCTGTCCGTTTGTGGCCGGGAAGCGCAGCAGGCGGGCTTCGTCTGCCATAGCGCTGAATGCGGCGGCCGCAAGCAGGATGCTGAATAATAATTTTTTCATCTAGTATTTAAATTAGTTCTTGGTTGCTTTCTTGGTGAACACGAACGTGCTCTTGTAATTCAGTTTGGAGTTTCCCATCTGCAGGTACGCCAGGTTGCTGCCCGTAAGCTTTATCTTAAGGGTGTTGTCCTTGGTACTGTCAAAGGCGGGATTCCTGAGCCACTCGATTTTCATTGGCACCACAAAGTTGCCTGTGGTGAACTTGAGGGGGCTTTCGCTGCCTTGCTTGATCCGGAAGTCCACGCCCTCCCTGAGGCCGTTTCCGGGAATCAGCTCGTAATACACTTCCACCGTTGCGTCAAAGCCGGTCTTAGGGGTGCTGAGCGTGACATACAGGGTGGTGGTGGTCTCCTTGTCGTTGTAAACCTCGGAGTCTGCATCGGCAATATATACGAATGAATTGTCCAGCACGGGATCCTCGAAGCCGCCGCAGGACACGAGCCCCAGCGCGGCACCCGCCGCTATGAACAGCAAGAGTAATCTTTTCATCGTTTCTTTGGCTTTATATTGCGGAACCTGAGCTTGAGAACGCCCCAGAAGGCTTCTCCAAAGATGCTTCCTGACATCTTTGACGTACCCAGCTGCCTGTTAATGAATATGATGGGGACCTCCGCTATCTTGAATCCAAGGCGGAAGGCAGTGTATTTCATCTCTATCTGGAAGCCGTAGCCCTTCATCCTTACGCCGTCCAGGTCAATTGTATCCAGGACCTTGCGGGAGTAGCAGACGAACCCGGCGGTGCAGTCATAGACTCTCATACGGAGGACGGTTCTCACGTACAGGGAAGCGAAGTAGGACATCATTATGCGTCCCAGCGGCCAGTCCACCACGCTTATTCCGTTGCAGTAGCGGCTGCCCACTGCAAGGTCCGCCCCGTCCTTGCAGGCCTGGTACAGGCGCGGGACGTCGTCCGGATTGTGGGAGAAGTCCGCGTCCATCTCAAAGGTGTAGTCGTAGCCGTGGTCCAGGGACCATTTGAAACCGGTGAGATATGCCGTGCCAAGGCCCAGCTTGCCGCTTCTCTCCACAAGGAACAGTCTGTCAGGGAATTCTTCCTGAAGCTTTTTCACTGCGGCGGCGGTCCCGTCCGGCGATCCGTCGTCTATGACAAGGATATGATAATTGCCTTCAATTGAGAACACCTTGCGGGTTATCGCCTCAATGTTCTCAATCTCGTTATAAGTTGGAATTATTATGAGTTTCTTGTCCATAATGTAGTCTTAACTTACAAATATAATAAAAAAAGGCAGTAAATTTACACCCCCAAAACCACCGTGTATGCAGACATTCAACATTTCCCCGCGTCCTTCCACACAGACGGTGAAAGATATAGCGGAACGCGCCCAGGGCGATTTTATTTTGCTGATCACAAAACAGACGGAACTCAGATGGGTCAACTATGGCCTGGAGAGGATGGAGCAGGTGGCGCGCGACACCGCCGCCGCAATGGTCTATGCGGACCATTTCCAGCTCTGCGGCGACAAACTCACGGAAGCGCCCGTGATAGACTGCCAGTGCGGCTCCCTCCGGGACGATTTCGACTTCGGCTCCGTCCTCCTGGTGAGCGTGCCTGCGCTCAAGGAGGCTGCGGCGGGAATGTCGGAGTCCGCATATGAATATGCCGGACTCTACGACCTTCGCCTCCGCCTCTCACGGATAGGGGACCTGGTGCACATAGGGGAGTTCCTGTACTACGAAGTGGAAACCGACAACCGCAAGTCCGGGGAGAAACAGTTCGACTATGTGGATCCCCGCAACCGCAAGGTCCAGATAGAGATGGAGGCCGCCTTCACGGACCACCTCAAGGCCATCGGCGCCTGGCTGGCGCCCGAGTTCGCCCCGGTGGACCTCAGGGAAGGGGACTTCGAGTACGAAGCCTCCGTGGTCATCCCCTGCAAGAACAGGGTGCGCACCATCGGCCAGGCAATAGCATCGGCCCTGGCGCAGGAAACGACATTCCCATATAATGTAATAGTAGTGGACGACAACTCCACTGACGGCACCGTGGATGAGATCCTTTCCTTCAAGGACGATCCTCGCCTGGTGTACATAGCGCAGGATCCGTCTTACCACGCCATAGGCGGCAACTGGAACGCAGCCATCCACCACCCCAAGTGCGGACGCTTTGCCATCCAGCTGGATTCCGACGATGTTTATCACGACGGCACCACCCTTCAGAAATTCGTGGATGCCTTCTACGCCCAGAACTGCGCGATGGTCATAGGGACATACCAGATAACTGACTTCAAGATGAACGTCATCCCTCCGGGAATCATAGACCACAGGGAGTGGACCCCCGATAACGGCCGCAACAACGCCCTGCGCATAAACGGCCTTGGCGCACCCCGCGGATTCTTTGTCCCGGTTCTCCGCAGCATCAACTTCCCCACCACCAAGTACGGGGAGGACTATGCGGTTGGCCTGCGTATAAGCAGG
>JAGCYZ010000036.1 GCA_017960545.1 Bacteroidales bacterium | reverse complement strand
TAGCTGCGGTTGCGGGTCTGGTTGAGGATGTCGTTAACCTTGATGCTCAGGTTGAAGGCGCCAATGTTCTTGGAGATATCGGCATTCCATTGAAGTTCCGGCTGATTGTAACCGGCAGGGTAGCCCTTGTAGAGGTTGTAGGATGCGTAAGTGTTGAACTCGTACTGGTTCTTTGTGAGGTAATTGAGCCGCACGGAGAACTTGGCATCCATAGTGTTCATATTTGCCTTGGGATCAAGGGAGTAGCGTGCAATACGGCCCTGCAGGGTGCTTCCCAATTCGGCGGAGAAGCCATCTTTGTTATACCTGAAAGAGAGATTGCCGGATGGAGAGATGCTCCTGGTCCTGCTTTCGCTGAAGCCGCTCTTGCCGCCGTAGAATCGGTCTCCGGAGTCGTCGCCCCAAAAATCGGCCATAAAGGCGGCGTAGTCGAAGCTGTCCTTGTCCAGGGCAGGCAGGACGGTCCTGGCCTGGTAACTTGCTGAGGAGGAATAATCCACGTAGGCGGAAAGGGCCAGGGTCCAGACCTTATCCTTGTCCAGAGGAGTCATATAGCTCATTGTCAACGAGCCGCTTACGCTTGGTTTGCGAGTGTTGACCGGTATTGAGTACATTACTCCGGAAGCGTCATACCACTGGGCGTTCCGTACAGGGGTGGAGGTTATCTGTCCATAGAGATACATCATCAAAGTGGAGAACTTCTCCTTGTTGTTCCGTGACCATTGTGCCTGGACGTACGTCTGGCTGTTGGGCTTGAGGTAGATGTTTCCCATACTCAGGCGGGACGGGTTGCCAATGTTCAGTACAGGAAGCATCCTGGAAGGACTCGGGCGGAAATTGTAGCTGGAGAAATATAACATATACCGGTCGTTTCCCTTGCTGTGTTGGATTTCAAAACTTGGGAGGAAGAACCAGGTCCATTCATCCTTGCCGGTGGTAGTCTCTATGCCGTAGCTCTTTGAGAAGGTCTCGTTGAGGTTTCCGTTCATCTTGCCGCTGAAAGAGACATAACTGCCTTCGCCAAAGCTGTACTGGGCACCTACGCCGTATACCTGGTTCATATAGTTGGTCTTGCTTACGGAGGAGTAGAATTCGTTCCTGCCGGCTGCATCGAAGGCATCCCGGACGTCATTTCTCTTTGAACTGGAAATGTCCAGGTCTACGCTGGTCTTCCATTTTTCTCCAAATGGCTCGGCCCACCGGAGGGATCCGGACAACTGGGAGTTGTTGCCGTTGGAGTCGTAATGCATAGTCCGGACGTCCTCTCCGGAGACCATCCTGAGGATGGAGGTCTCGTCGCTCAGTCCGGAGTTCCAGTCCAATCCGGAGTTGAATCCAAGTCTCAGGGTCCGGCCGTCCTTGCCGCCTATTTCGCGCAATGTGGCATCGGCTGAAAAGCCGGTGGAGGTGGATTTGCTGCTTCCTTTGGTGTTGTTCTCGGAACTGTTAACAAAGGTTCCTTCACGCAATGTTTCAGAGTTGTTGGAAGTGCGGGTTACATCCTTGCTGAAGCGGAAAGAAGGGCGGACGTGGAACCATACCTTGCCGGCCTCTTTCTTGAATTCCATATTGGCCGTGACGGTGTCCCAGTACTGTTTTCCTGCGTCTGTGGTGCTGGAAGCCAGGTTGCCGTCCTCCTGGTATGTGGTGCGGTCGGACTGGGTCCCGGAATCCGTATCGGAGTATTTGTAATTCACGCTCACGGTAGATTCAACGTCCTTGATGCGCGATGTGTTGGCGTTGAGGCCAAGCTGCGCTGCAGTGGAGAGGCCCTGGTTGAGCATTGTCACTTCGCCATCGTCGCCCATGGATGCGATAATCACGTTGGAATCATCCACATTCTGGGTGTTGGCTATTATGGTGAGCTGGTCCTTCTTGGTATATGCGGATACCAGGGCGTTGCCGCTGTAAAGGAAGCCTCGGTTGTCGCGGAGCGGCTCATCGGCCCTGTCACCGCTGAGGGTGGTGCCTCCCTTGAAGCCGGCGTTTCCAAACCAGCCTTCCTCGTATTCCTGCTTGAGCCCTACGTCCAGGACTTTCTCGCGGTCTCCGCTCTGTATGCCGGATGCCCTGGCTTCTTCGGACTCCCTGTCAATGACGCGGATCTTGTCCACCACCGATGCGGGGAGGTTGTTGAGCGCGGTGGACTGGTCGCCAAAGAAGAACGTGCGGCCGCCCACGGTGAGCTTGTCTATGGCTTCGCCATTGAACTTCACCGTGCCGTCCTCAGATATCTCCATTCCCGGCATACGCTGAAGCAGGTCCTTGAGCATTGCGTTGGCGCCCACGCGGAAGGACGATGCGTTGAACTCCACCGTATCCTTTTTTATGACGATGGGATTGCCCACCGCCGTTACCGTAGCTGCTTCCAGGAAGTATTCGTCTTCCTGCAGTTTTATGGTGCCCATTTCCTCCGTTGAGTTGCGGAAATAGCGTTCCGTGACGAAAGGCTTGTAGCCCATCATCTCTACGTGGAAAGTGTAGCTTCCGTAGGGGATTTCTTCCAGCTTGGCTTCGCCCTTGGCGTCCGACAGCGTCAGGTTGGTGATCACCGTATCCCTTGAAGGGATGATATATACCGATGCGAAGGGGATGGGTTCGTTGCTGAGCGAATCAACCACCGTGGCGGTTATCTCGCTCATCCTTCCCGTCATAATGTTATCATTGATAATGAACTGCCCCCGGGCCACCTGTCCCGCAAACAGACATACAATTACGGCAATCAAGAATCTCTTCATAAGATATGCATTGAAAGAAAAACAACCAACAATAGTTATGCCCTCCTAACCAAGGACACTTGAGACCGCGTCTCAAGTACCCCTGCTCCATCATAAAGACGCAGAAATCCCTAAAAGTTAATCTCCTCTGTCATCCTGGATCGTCCATATCTCCTGAAACCCCGACAGAACTATTTGGACTTGGTGTCTTTGCGGAAAACGATGGGGATGGTGAGGTATTGGGCTACCGGGTGTCCGCCATCGGTTGCAGGCTCCCACTTGGGAGATTGGGAGACCACAGAAAGGACTTTAGCGTCAATCTCTTCGCAGACGCTCTCCATAATCTTCACGTCTGAGACGGAGCCGTCGGTGCCAACCTCAAAGCCAACCTTGACCGTGCCGGAATGGCTGCAGGGATGAGTAATCCTGCGGGCGAGCCATTGAGTAAAGGTGCTCATATCGCCTCCCTGGAATCTTGGCATCGTTTCGGGATAGACCAGATAGAACTTGTCGGGTTCATCGTTCTGGTCCTTGAAGCTCACAACCACAACTTCATCCAGTTCCTGGGGCCTTTTCATAGTGATGAGGACAATGCCTCCCTGTGCTTTTTCGCCGTATAACTCCGTGTACTTCTGGATCGAGGCCTGGTCTCCAAGGACTTCGACAGTATTGATACGGCTCCGGTCTATCTTGTCGTATTCCTCATCGGAAAGAACCACCTCTTTTCCGGTAATTTGCTTCATCAGGATCAAAGGCTTGCTTGCGACAGCGTCAAAACGGCCGATAATTGGAGGATTATTACTATCTTTGTTCTGTTCATTTGGAACGACAACGGTCTGGGCCTGCAGTGCAAGGCAC
>JAGCYZ010000035.1 GCA_017960545.1 Bacteroidales bacterium | reverse complement strand
TGGCAGAATTAATATCGTTGGTAAGGTCACGAACTGTATTCGAAGCGGAAATTGTTTGATATACTCCATAGCCAGACCAGGCCAAACCGCCTATGATAAATGGAAATCCTCCCGGTGATACACATCCTCCTTTTTCAAAAGCCTTAACCTGCAGCCAACCGAAGACCCCCGCCAATGCTAATCCTGCCCCCAAATTAATAAAACCTCGTTTATAAGTCTTCTGAGCTTTCAGGTATTGTGAATACATAGTTTCACCGTTACCGATCCTTGATAATAGAATCTTATTGACTTCGTCATTGGCCGGTTTCTCTCCATTCTGATAAATCCGTGTGGCTCTGGAATAATATGACGAATCTGCCCTTGTAGCGAATTGCGCCCAAGAAACAAAAGGTATCAACAGAAGGGTAAACAGAATCAGACAACGTTTCATGGCTCTTAATGTGTCTTACAAAACTCCGGGGCAATACCCACGCCTATGTTGATGCTGTAGCCGGAATAATCTGCAATTCTTTCTCTTGTGATGTATAATCGGCCTCTCAACTGAATGTCTGTAAGTTTCCTGTGAAAAAGGTTCCAAATGCTGGACAAACAATAGTCAGCACTGAGGCCAGCCAGGAATTGAGGGCAAGAAAAGGATTGTAGGTTTTCTGCGGGATGGAAAGACATATTAATAATGCCCGCCCCTATAAAAGGTCGAAGTTGAAAACGGGGTTTATCAACAATGATATAATCAAGCAAACCATAGTACTTGATATCCTCACATCTGGCACCAGCCGGGTATGACTGGTTATTGTATGTGAATGATTCTTTACTTTGAAGCCAATCTCCAGTCTGCTGGAATGATAAACCGGCAGAAAGGCCGAAACGGCAATACCCGGCTGATAATTCTACTGCCATGAATGGGGCCGGACTGGGGAGCAGGTGGGAAATCCCACCCAGGCGGAAAGAACACTGCTCGTACAAAGAGAGAATAAAGACAAACTTTTTCTTTTCGGGAACCAAGATATCCTGGTAAGGCATCTCTGACCCCGATAATTGATTCGAAACTACAGTCCTCAGTGAATCCACGACACGTTCATTCTCCCCATTATGAGTCAACTCCGAAAAGAATCTGACGGCAGTTGCGAGGCTATCCCTGTACTTATTCATAGCCGGCTTCAGGTTCCCATAAAGGTTCGCCTCACGCTCGACTTTTCGGCAATAGAATTCCGAGAGGTCAAACTTTAATTGCTCATACTTCAGTTTCTGTGCAGTCCTGGCATCGACCCTGATCCAAGACTCTGTGGGAATGAAGTTATTCCTGATATCAGAGTACTTGATTCTTAGCCAGGGCCTTTCCGAAGACCGAAATGAGCGGGTGTTCTCCAACCATTGAATGGAACTGTTTGAAGCTCTGTCGGAATATGCCTCAGACACAATAAAATCCGATAAGGTCAGACCACGAGAATTCCATTCAAGTGGGCTGGTGGATGGTTGAGCGAACGCTCGAATTGTTGTTGTCAACAATCCAACTATGAAGAGAACCAATCCACGTTTATTCATTCCTGGCCTAACTTGTAATAATCATTCTTAATGACTATCCAATTACAAATATAGTTAATAGTTGCTGCTTTGAAAAGGAAACTATCTAAACAGAAATGGGATAGTTACCCTTGTGCTTTATTCTCACTTGGTGGTCTCTCAGCCTGCCTCAGACTTCCCCTGTGACTATCCAAAGTTTTTGAACACAAGTGTAACTGGCTGATAATAAGTAGCATAGAACAATTACACCATATGTTTAACGAGGAAGAATATTAAGAGGCAAATTCTCTCTTAGAATACTGATTTACAGCGAGACAAACAAATATTTTTGTTTGTCTCGCTGTCATTTTAGAATCTACTTTTCCCTCACAAAGTGACGATAGTCAGAGCCCCAGGTTCCCGGAGAGTAGGTCGTGCCCTCCTTCTGCCATTCCATCTCCTTTGACGTCAGTTTTACCAGCTTATAAGTGACATTGCTGAAGTCAGACATCGCCGGATTGATGGTAATGGTGCCCTTGTTGATCAAGTCGATGGCATATGTTCCGCTAATGTCGTGGGACTCTCCGCTCAGCGCATCATAAACATGAAGCTGATAGTGGCCGTTCCCATCAAAGGTGTACTCCACAGAGCCATCCATCGCAAAGACCGTGGGGTCATACTCCTCGGACCAGGTGCCCTCCAGTTTGTTAACGTCCAATTTCTCACACCCGCATAGCCCTGCCACCAGCAGCGCCGCACAAATCACTGTCTTCAAAATCTTCATTGCTCTCTTTTTTCCTATTAACGCACAAAAGAACGAAATCCTGCTTCAAAAAGATCAGCTTTTATGATACCCATTGGGAGGATTTTATTTGATAAACTATTTAGTATTTGATCTTGAAGTAGTCGAGAAGCGTCTTATAGTTGTCCTGGGCGGTCAAGCAGGTGTCGATGAGAAATCCATTAATGTATCCCTTTTCGTATATGCCTCGGTAGTAGAACCATTTGGGGGCACCGGTGATGATAAACGGAACAATTCCATAAGCCAGGCATTCTTTGAACATAATAAGCCGCCCCACACGGCCATTATCGTCCAGGAATGGATGGATCAACTCAAACTGCTGGTGAAGGTCTACGATGTCATCCAGCGTCTTTTCTTTTTTGGCATTGTATCCCGAGAGCAAGGCTTTCATCCGCTTATGGACTTGTTCTGGCGGACAAGTCTCCCGGCCTTCCTTCTCCTCGCGGAGCCGCCTCAGGAGAGGAGTAGTCTTTGTCTCCATCTTATCGGCAAGAATTGAATAGTGGCTATTTGAACATAAATAGTTCTATTGGAAGAATGTCAGGCGGCAGCAGGGATACCGTGATGGCTGAAATGATTACCACGGCGACGATGACACCGACGGCAAGGCGGACAGTTCGCAGGTCCCTGCGGGATATTTCAAGAACAAGGCGGATGCAGTCCTCTCTCTGCCGTGCCGGGTTCATAGCTGCCGGAATGGGCATTGCATTGATTTGGCTAACGACATCTTTCAAGAAAGATCCATTGTTTCTGACCTCCGGCTTATGTTGTCTTATGAACTGTTTTATGTCTTTATCTTTCACCATTTTGTTCAAGTATTTTCTTGAGGTGTTTCCGGGCTCTGTGCAAGTGTGAACGAACTGTCACTGAGGCCATTCCAAGTATATCTGCAATTTCTTTCGTGGAGTATTCTTCAATGTAGAAAAGAAGGACTGTCGCCTTTTCAGAAGAGGTCAATCCATTGATCGCGGCATATAGTTCGTTATAGTCTTTTCCATTATCATCATCTGCCGGGATGCGGTTTTCCCTTTCGGTTATGGATTCGGTAGCAATGATTCTTTTGCCGATATGGTCACAGAAACAACCATAACCGATGCGGAACAGCCACGTGCTGAAACTTGAACGCCCCTGGAATGAATCATAATGAAGATAGGCTTTCAGGAAGGTTTCCTGGGCTATATCATCGGCCGTGAAAGCGTCCCCGTGGCACATACCCAGCAGGAACCTTCTGAGGGGCTCCTGCAAAGTGTAGATCTCGGCTATGAACTGCTCTCTGTTCATCGGCTGTCAGGCCGTCTTGTTAATCCTTTTCTTTTGATTGAAATAGGAAACCAGGTAGGCAATCCCTACCCCGAGCAAGATTGCTCCCACAACCATCACCAAGGTCACGACAAACCTAAGGGTTAACAACTCATCGGCGCCCCAGTTGTCTCCTCTGGCTTGAGCTTCCGCGTACGAATAGAAAACGACGCAAGCGATGGTGACGACCACTCCGGCAAAGCTGAAGATGATTCCGCAGCGAAGGCTGTTCTGAAGCCGCCGTTCCTCAGTGATCGGATTCGTCAGGGACTTGGCGAGCATCTCCGGATCGACGATATTGCCTTTCTCAATCTCTTTGAGGAGGATCTCCCTTTTAGTATTGAGAATGTTCCGCCGATAAAGATAGTAGAACATAATGGGCAGCACTATTACAGCTGCAGGAATCAGATTAGAAAGAAAGCGGAATAAATAGTTCATGATGGATACTTTTATGGTTTCAACATCTGTTAGACCGGGTGCGAACCAGAAATGTTGCACCTCTACTGATAAAGTTACGCTATTTGCCTAAGAATTAAGAAGGAATGACAAGAAAAGCCGTAAGAATAATCCTACGGCTTTTTCGTTCACAACATACGAGTACAGGGATGTCAGCCTCGCGTGCGCCAGTCTATTTCTTCCAGAGTTTAGGGAGGAATCCGTAATAGAGGAGATGTCTCCAGGTTGACCAGTCGTGGCCGGTTTCACCTATACAGAAGTATTCATATTTGATTCCGTGCTTGTCAAGGGCATCTGTGAAGCCTTTTACGCGTACATTGAAAGCACCCTTCTCTTCTGCACCGCCCTGTCCTACGAACAGATAATCTACCTTGTCATTGGCTTTGGGGTCGTTGAGGAATTCTCCAAGGGTCTGCTCAGGAGTGTTGTCGCCTGCGCTGAGTACGCCGAAGTTTGCGAACAGGTCAAGATTCTTCAGGCCTACGAATATTGTGTGACGGCCACCCATAGAAAGACCGGAAATTGCACGGCCGTGAGGATTTGCGATGGTCTTGTAGTGACTGTCCACGAAGGGGATGACGGCCTCACGATACTCACGCGCCATAATGTCGAAAGTGAGATCCGCGTGCTGGGGGTGATTGCGGTGAACGACCTGGTTGTTCACAAGAGCAATAATCATTGGCTCTGCTTTTCCTTCTGCCAGAAGGTTGTCCATAATGAAGTTCACGCGTCCGTCATACATCCAGTTTGACGGGAGTTCACCGCTTCCGCCCATAAGATAGAGGACGGGGTATGCCTTCTGAGGGTCATACTGGGGAGGGGTATATATATAGATCTCACGCTGTCCTTGGGTAACTGGGCTGTAGTAGATATGACGGGTGATGGCTCCGTGAGGTACATCCTTGGCGTCCCACCAGGATGGTCCGTCGCCGTGGACGATGAGCTCACTGTAAGGAGGCATTGCCGTAAAGGCGGCATATGTATTATTGGGATCTGCCATACTTACTCCGTCAACGACCAGATTATACTGGTACATATCTACCGGGAGAGGGCCGATGGTGAGGGTCCAAATGCCGTCTTCACCTTTGGTGAAAGGAATGTTTCCACGGACTCCCAGTACTGTGGTCATTGCGCCTGAGAGGGCGACAGATTCTGCCTTGGGGGCCCTGAGCCGGAAAATGACGGTATGGTCGTCATTCACCTGTGGCGAATTCAGATTGGCGCTGAAGGGAATCAACCCCTCGGTGTCTTTCTGAGGGTTATAGCTGAGGTTAACGTTAGACTGCTGGGCAAATGCTGTCAGAGCAAATAGTAGCGAGATGGCCACTGTAAATATCCTTTTGTACATAGTTATTAATTTTATTCTGCAATATACGAAAAAAACTGATGGTTCTCCGCCCTCTGTCACAGGATTCTTAGCCAGAGTCATTTTGCCCTCATGGTCATTGTTATCATTATTATTATTATATTGCCAATAAATAATTGACTGTCAGTTGTAAGACGTTCATTTATGAAAAGGATATCGTTCATTATAGTTGCCTTATTATCAATTATCGCTTGCCAGGAAGCCCCTTTCTTGACAATCGATGGCCCTGCCAATGTAGAATTAGGTGATGATGGCAGAGGTTTCGTTTCCTTTTTCGTAAACAGGGGTTGGACGGCTGTTTCGTCTGAAAACTGGTTGTCTGTAGATCCCCCTAAAGGAGCCTCTTCTGACGGGCCGGTAAAATTGACCCTGACCGGAGATAACAATTCTACTTACGAAGACCGCACGGCCACCGTGACTATTAAAGCCGATGGACTGACGCAGACGATACAGGTGAAGCAGCCGGCCAACCTGGGCGTCATTATCTCCAAGGATACGTATTCCTTTACAAAAGAAGCTCAGGAATTCGAGTTGACATTTGAGACCAATGCCAAATTAAAGGTAAAGATATCCGTTGATTGGATAAAGCAGTCAGGGACCAAAGGCCTTGCTGCAGAAACACTTCATTTCAGTCTGGAGGAGAACGAACAATACGCGCCACGAATGGCTTCCATTGAGTTTTGGGAAGAGAACGGCTCTTTGTTGAACAGAGTATCGGTCAGTCAGGAAGGACGCATTGCGGTATCGTCCGTAGAATTAGACAGGACAAGTCTCAGGATAAGGGAAGACCAGGACTTGAAGCTGGAGGCCAAGGTCCTTCCGGATAATGCTACAGACAAGACCGTTGTCTGGTCTACCTCGGATCCAAACGTCGTATCGGTTCAAGAAGATGGTTCAATCACAGGAGTAAATAAAGGATTCGCTGTTGTCACGGCAAAGGCGGGTTTTTGTACGGCGACGTGCGAAATCTATGTAACTCCTCCAGGGAACATCGTTTTTGCCGATCCGGTAATGAAAGGGATTCTCATAGAAAGATTTGACACTGACGGCGATGGGGAACTCTCCTTTGAAGAGGCTGAAGCTGTAACTTCCTTCGGTGGTGTAGGATCTCATAGTGGTTTAGGATTTCATAACGATGTGACGTCTTTTGATGAGTTCCAATATTTTTCCGGGCTTAAAGAAGTGCCCCCATATTGTTTCAATGATTGGTCGGAGCTTACGTCAATTGTCATCCCTGATTCTGTTAATAAGATATGCAATGCTGCTTTTGCTGGATGCACTAAACTGTCCGCCCTTACCTTTCCCAAGAATCTGGAGGAGATACAATTCCTTGCTTTTGGAAGATGCCACGGCCTTACCCAAGTAACTCTTCCTGACAAAGTCAGATCGATAGGTTCCTCTGCTTTCAACGGTTGTGTCAACCTCACTTCAATCACCTTGCCTGGGAGTCTTATCAGCATTGAGGACTCTGCATTCTCCTATTGCAGCAGCCTGGAATCCATTAATCTGCCAGGGGGATTGAAACATCTGGGATCATACGCGCTGGCTTTCTGCACAAGTCTAACTTCAGTTAAATTGCCACAGGGTTTGACCAGTTTGGATGGCCTTTTTGCTGGCTGCACCAGCTTGACTTCAATCAATATCCCTAGTAATGTGACCAGTATCAGGGACGCGTTCAGCGGCTGTACCAGTCTTACGTCGGTTGTCATACCTGACACGGTAACCGAATTAGTAGGAGGCGTATTCGACGGATGTACCTCTTTGACCTCCGTAACCCTCCCAAAGGGTATTATCTGGTTATACAATGATATGTTCAGGGGTTGTACCAGTCTGACCTCCCTGGAGATTCCAAACAGCGTGATTCAGGTTGGAGAACGTGCGTTTGAGGGTTGCACAAGCCTGGCTTCCATCAAGTTGCCATCAGGTGTGTCATTAATATTGAAAGACGCTTTCAGGAATTGTACGAGTCTGGCTTCCATAGACATTCCATATAGCCTGGAGGGAATTGGAGACAGTGCATTTATGGGATGTACCAGTTTAGCTTCAATAAAACTTCCCTATGCTCTCCAAAGCATCGGTTTCCACGCATTTGAGAATTGTTCAAACCTGTCTGAGGTCTCAATTGACAGCGGATCGTTTCCCCTTAAGATAGCATTATATGCTTTTCAAGGCTGTTCCAAACTGAATTCCATAACCCTTCCGGACAGAGTCAGTGAGATTGGAGAATATGCTTTTCAAGGTTGTTCAAGCCTGGTTTCCGTAGTTCTTCCCAAGACGCTGTCCAGGATAGCAAACCGTATGTTCTGGGATTGTACTTCGCTGGAATCCGTTGTTTTTCCGGAAGAGATTGACAGGATTGGAGAGTTCTCATTTTATAACTGCAGATCTCTCAAGAGCGTCAAACTTCCCGAAGGGCTGACCCAATTAGGCCATGCTGCTTTCTATGATTGCGTTTCCCTGACGGATATCTCAATCCCGCAAAGCGTCACTTCTATTGGTACTAATGCTTTTTACGGCTGCGAGTCCCTAAAGTCATTTATAATACCGGAAGGAATAAAAAAGATTGAAAACGCTACCTTCTACGGTTGTAAATCACTTAAAGAGATTTCTATTCCGCAAACGGTTACAGAAATAGGTGGGGGGGCTTTTTGTGATTGCGCCGCTCTTACAGGCATTGAGATTCCACAAGATGTGACTCAGATAGGAGAAAGCGCTTTCCGCGGATGTGCCGGGCTTTCTACTGTCACCATTCCTGGTAAAGTAACCAATCTGGGAGGTAATACTTTCCGTGACTGTACGGGGCTGAACTACGTCATAATACAATGTACCAATCCGCCTCTTATTTACAAGACCGGATTAAACTATGAGGTTGATTGGTCTCAATATGAGTTCTATGTATTTGACAATACAAATAACTGCCCCATTTATGTCCCTGCCGGATATGGTACGGTCTACAAGGAATCTTCAGAATGGGGCTATTATGCGGACAGGATCATAGAACAGTCTTGTGAATCACTGTAGGATCCATCTCCTTCAGTGATTTGACGCCTGTTGCGGACATTACTCCTGCAAGTTCCGCCGTCATGGCCTTCATCCTCTTTTCAACCTGTTCCACTCCCTGGCTGATTAGAGGCATCAGGTGACGGCCGACGGATACGGCATCGGCGCCAAGCGCAAGGCATTTGTAAGCATCCATTCCGCTTACTATGCCGCAGTCCACAAAGATTTTCATCTTTCCCTTTACCACATCGGCGATCTGCTCAAGTGCCATCAGAGGGGGGATGGAGTATTTTACGCGGCCGCCGTGATGGGAGAGGACTATTCCAGCCACTCCGGCTTCCATACATCTGCGCGCATCGTGTACGCTCAATACTCCCTTGACAATGAAAGGCAGGCGGGTAGCCTTTACAAACGACTTCATTTCTTCCGTGCTCTTGGGCTTCATAGGAAGGCCATAAACCACGTCGTAGCCGCCTCTTCCGTTGAATGGATGGTCTATGTCCATTCCAACAGCAAAGCAGCCGACGCTTTCTGCGTGCCTGATTTTGCGGAAAACCTCATCGTTGTTCTCGTGGGGCTTTACTATTTTGACGGTCTTTGCCCCTGTGGCTACTATCTCCTCCAGCTCCTGGTCTTCTCCCATACCCATCCAGTGTACCGCGTTGCAATTGGCGGCAGCCTGGGCGTAAACTACCATTCCTTTCACATTCCTGTTATTCTGGTGGGAAAGGGCCGCAGTCATAATGGGCGTGTCAAAAGTCTGCCCAAAGAGGTCCAGTTTGGTGGAGGGGAGATCGGCATCCATATACCGAGTCTCAACCATCAGGGTATCAAAGTAGTACCTGGTGAAAGAGTCTGCGCTGCCGGCTTCCCAGGCGTTGGATATGGAATCGGGGGGCGCAGGCTGTGCGGGTGCCGGGCCCGGAAGTGAAGCGGCCGCGGAAGATTCATTGGTACGGCCGGACAGTATCATTGGCAGGGATAGCGCCGCCAGGGAGGCGGAGGATGCTTTTACAAAAGTCCTACGGGAGAGTTTGTTGTCTTTCATTGCAGTGTTACTAAGAAGAGTTTCCATAAAGATATAAACTAAAATCATAATTCTTTTTTAATCCGGCTGATTTTTGTAATTTTAAAACCGTTGTATAAAACGGAATTGAAAATGAGTAAGAGAATTGTAGCCGTACTGGCGTCGTTGCTGTTAGGCATTCAGGCATTCGCACAAACCCCTGATCCCAATTTCTTCATCTATCTCTGCTTCGGGCAGTCCAATATGGAAGCCGGAGCCCGCCCTGCCGAGCAGGACCTGGGATTCAACGATCCCAGATTCAGCTTTATGGCTGCAGTGGATATGCCGTCTATGGACCGTACCAAAGGAAACTGGTACACGGCCATACCTCCAATCTGCCGCGAGGGCAACAATATGGGCCCGGTAGATTTCTTCGGCAGGAAAATGATAGAGAAACTCCCTTCGCAGTACAGGGTGGGCGTCATAAACGTGTCGGTAGCTGGCGCAAAACTCGAGCTTTGGGACAAGGACGCTTGTGCCGATTACCTTGCAATGGAAGCGGCCGATCCAAGCCGGAGCTGGCTTATAGATATGGCCAAGGCCTACGGAATGAACCCTTACGAAATGATAGTGGAAGTGGCCAAGATTGCCCAGAAATCGGGCGTCATCAAAGGAATGCTCGTGCATCAGGGCGAATCCAACCCGGATGACAGCCTTTGGTGCGGCCGCCTCAAGAAGATTCACGACGACCTCTGCCACGACCTTGGACTGAACCCCGATGCAATTCCAATCCTGGCCGGAGAGCTTAAGCAGGCCGAAGAGGGAGGCGTATGCGCCGCATTCAACGATGTGGTGCTCTCGCATCTTCCTGAGACTATGCACAATGGCTACGTCATCTCTTCGCTTGGCTGCCAGAGCCAGGGAGACCAGTTCCACTTCAATACCGAGGGAATGCGTCTTATGGGTTACAGGATGGCGGACAAAATGCTTGAGCTTCAGGGATTTGTGAAGCCTGAGAACCGTACCCTCACCCTCAGGCCAAAGAAACTGGGCATAGAGGTAAGCCCAACCCTTTCGGGCGTATTCTTCGAAGACCTGAACCAGTCCCTGGACGGCGGAATCAGCGCCCAGCTCATCCAGAATTATTCTTTCCAGGCATACGATATCCCCCAGAGCAAGCCTTACGAGTTCTCTTATTCAGACACTACATTCTTCTCCTGGACCGTCATCCGCAAGGACGGCGCCCAAGGATCCGCGCGCATAGTGGAGGACAAGCCCCTTGTTCCAAATCTTAAACGCTATTATGACTGGAACCCTGATGACCAGAATGACGATGAAGCCCTGTACAGGCAGTTCTCCGTGCGGTTCGATATTGAAAACCCGGGAGAGGGCTTTGGGATAGCGGCCAATGGCTACGGAATTGGAGAGTATGGCAAAGAGCCCGAAACGTACTACGCCGTCAACACCCAGGTCCCTTCCATCCCGGCAGTGAAGGATGTGAGCTACGACCTCTCCCTCTATCTCCAGGGCGACAGCTATATGGGCAATATCTCCGTATATCTTGAGGACGCCCAAGGTAACCGCAACTCCAATGTGCTCACCGTCAAGGGCCTGTCCAACAACTGGACCCGCTTCGTGGCCCAGCTTAAGGCGGAGCGCAGCGTAGACAGCCGTCTGGCTATAGTCGCTGACGCTCCGGGCACATTCTGGCTGGACTTTGTAACCCTTCTGCCGGAGGCTTCGCAGTTGTGGATGGACGGCAAGTACGGTCCGTTCCGCAAGGACCTGGTTCAGGCAATGGCGGACCTTCATCCAAAGTTCATGCGTTTCCCCGGCGGCTGTACCGCGGAGGGCGACATATATTGCAGCCAGGTGTTCTGGAAGAATTCCGTAGGTCCCAGGGAGGAGCGAATCCAGTTCCGCAACCACTGGGGTTACCTGGCTTCGCAGTATGTGGGATTCTACGAATATATGCTGTTGGCCGAATCGCTGGGAGCAGAAGCTTTGCCTATATTCAACAACGGAATAACCCGTCAGTACGGGCGCGCCAACTATGTAGCACCGCTTGAAACCCAGAAAGACCGCGAACGCTTCTACAGCATCTACGCAAAGGACCCCATCGACTTCATAGAGTTCTGCAACGGAGGCGTCGATACCGAGTGGGGCGCATTGCGCGCAAAGATGGGCCATCCCGAACCGTTCAACCTCAAATACATAGGAATTGGGAACGAGAACGGCGGCGACCAGTTCTGGGAGCGCTTCGACATTATTTACAATGCTGTCAAGGAAGCCCATCCGGAGATTACCATCATATCTACCGCAGGCCCCGGTGAAGCCGGAAGGATGTTCGAGGCCAATATGGCCCAGATCGATGCAAAATACGCCGATACCATAGTAGATGAGCATTACTACAAGGATGACAACTGGTTCTATACCAACACTGACCGGTACAATCCCGGAAAGGTCCGCGGTGCCGAGGGCCATACCTATGACAGGAAGAAGCCTACCCGCGTTTTCATAGGCGAATTTGCAAACGCCAACGCCCAGAACGCATTCTCCTCAGCCCTTGCCGAGGCCGCATACTGGACAGGCCTGGAGCGCAACTCCGATATGGTTGTGATGGCCGCCTATGCCCCTCTCTTCTGCAAGAAGGGCTTCAACAAGTGGGATTCCAACCTTATCTGGTTCGATAACCGCGGTATGTGGAGAACCTGCAATTACTACTATCAGAAACTGTTCAGCGAGGGCGGCAACCGCACGTTCGATATGTCTGCTGCTATGAACGGAAACAAGGCTGACGCAACGGTATATACTTCTCCCACCATTGACACGGCAACCGGAACCATATACATAAAGATTGTAAATTCCGAGTGCCTGAACAAGAACTTCACTATCAACACAGGCTCAAATACACAGTACGAAGCCACGCTCGAGTTCATATCCTCCTACGATACTTCGGTAAAGAACCAGGGAGACCAGAACTATTACTCTAACAACCCGGAATATGCCGCTCCGGTAATGGCGGCTCCCGCTCCGGGCGAGCGTCCGGCTATGCGTAATATGGCATTCAGGTTCGGCCGTCAGGTAAGATATACGGAGGCCGTGGTGCCACACACCAAGAACCTGGGCGCGGTGAAGAAGTCTTTCAAGGTACTCATACCAGAAAACTCCATCTGCGTACTCAAGCTCACGCCGGTAGATTAATGTCTCCTTCCGTGGGCTGCGGCCTGCAGGATCTTGTCCTTTAGCAGGGGCGGATAGTCTGTGTGGCTTTCCAGGAAGGAATCCACAATGGCATCAGCCTCAGGGGAAGAATGACCGTGGAGAGTTGCCGCCACCCATTTCTTGGGGAAGAAGATGTCGCCGGTGCGCTGGACGTCCTGCAAGGCTTCCAGAGCCGGAAGGATGTAGTCCAGCGCCTGTGCCTGGCGCAGAGGGTGGTTGAGGTACTCCAGGGCAGACTCCGCCCAGGGCTCAACCCTTCGGTTCTCTGGCTGGAGCAGGGCTCTGAAGACGCTGTCCCGTACAGCCTTGTCCGGGGATACAGACGGCTTTAAGAAATCGAATTCCCGGATGCGGTCAGCACCGCTTATCCTGGCGCGCTGTTCGCGCAGGATGCTTTCGCTGCGCTCCGGCAGCCGGATGGCAAGTTGGAAGGCCAGAGATGTATAATCGGTCTCGCTGAGTTTTACGCCAATCCACGGCTTCTGTTCTTTCCATACCCGGTACAGTTCTTCCGCCAGATCAGGGTCGCTGAAAAAGCCTGTGAGTGATTTGAAAGCGGCAGACTGTTCCTGGCCCAGGGATATGTTCCGGGAAAGGGTCTCGAACAGTTTTTCAATCTCAGACCGCTGGGAAGGCCCTCCCTGATAAGCCAGGGAACTCAGATAACTCAAGGCAGTGGATACCAGCAGAGGTTCAGTTTCCGCCGCGGCAAACCCTGCCAGGAAATTAGCGAGGCGGAGGGCCGGAAGGCGGCCGTCAAGGTGGTTTTCGTAAAGGTTTGCCAGTATGGAAATCCTTTCAATGGGCCGTTCAAAGTCCATTATATGCTCCATCGCGTAGTTCAGCGACAGGGCGTCGTGTTCAAAGAAGCCATAACCCTTTCCGGAAAGGTTCAGCAGCCGGACGCCTCCTATGTTGGTAACGTCCACATCCTGGGGCCATTCCAGTCCGCGGTCCCACGGATCGTGCTGCAGGACGTTCCCGTTACTGTCCGCACTGTACTGGGGCATACCTTTTTCTGTGACCCAGCTATGGCTCCAGGCCTCCAGGTCTTCCGGGGTATGACGGTCTAGAATGGCTATCAGGTCGTTCCAGTCCGCATTGGAATAAAGGAATTTGGCAAGATACTCCCTGAGTCCCGTGCGGAAGGCTTCAGGGCCCATCCTTTCCGCCAGCATACCCATTACCACGGGAGCTTTGTCATAGACAATGTTCCCGTATATGAGACCTGCGTCAGACAGGTTTTCCAAGGACCTCTTGATGGCGTTGGTGCCTTCGGTACGGTCTTCCTCGTAAGCCGGGATATTGAATTTCTTGAAGTCTGAAAGGGGAGTGTCCACTTCCGGAAAGCGCGGCCCTGTAATCTGCGCGGCGAACCAGTTTGCAAAGACTTCCTTGGTCCATACGTCATCGAACCACTGCATAGTGACGGCATCGCCAAACCACATATGTGCGGTTTCGTGGGCTATGAGGTCTGAACGCGAGAGCAATTGGTCCACTGAAGGGTCAGGGTTAAGGAATATGCGCCTGTCCGTAAACTGGACGGCCCCAGGATGTTCCATCCCTCCGAACTGGTATCCGGGTATAGCCACAAAGTCATATTTCTCAAACGGGAAGGGAATGGCGGTGTAATCCTCCATCCACCTTATTGCGGATGCAACCTGGCTGAATACTTCAGGAATCTGCGCCACCTTCTGAGGATCTGTCTCACGGTAGTAGAGATGCAGGGGAATTCCGTCCACCGTGTCTTCTGCAACGGACCATTCTCCTGCAACAAAGGAGAAAAGGTAGGTGCTGATGGGCTTGGTGTCGTTGAAGGCCAGCGTTTTTCGGCCGCCGGAGATGGACTCTGAAAGGAGACCTCCATCGCTGACTGCCACCCATTTTTCAGGGATATCCAGTTTAAGGGAGAAAACGGCCTTGAGGTCCGGCTGGTCGAAACAAGGGAAGACTGTTCGCGCCAGCGCAGGGACCAGCAGGGTGTACATATAGCCGTCGTTGCGGTTGAGGGCCTGGTTGCCGGGGATGAAATCTGTCTCGATGGTGTTCTCTCCGGCAGGCAGCTTGCCAAGCCGCAGGTGCTCAGCTTCCCAGTTCACGGGGACTTCTTTCCCGTTGATTCTCAGACTTTTGATATTGTCCGTCCCTTCGCGGAAATCCAGCAGGACTTCCCTGCGGCTGTCCAGGCTGAAGGTCAGGATTTCTGTTCCCTGTACCTGTTCAGCCTTGTCTTCCGGCAGATGGAACGTCAGTTCGTAACGTACATTGCCTATATGCGCCGCCCTTTCCAAGGCCAGGCTGCGACTGACACCGCTTTCCAGCGGTGCGTTATTGCACCCGGCTATAAGGACGGCGGCCAGGAAGACAAATAGCGGAGAGGATTTCATCTAGTTGAAGATTTCTGCGAGTTTGTCTTCAAGTGCATTTCCGCGGAGTCCACGGGCCACTATGGTTCCTTCAGGGTCTATGAGAAGGTTGTCAGGTATGCTGTAAACGGAATAGACCTCCACCACCTTGCTTTCCCATTCCTTAAGGTCGGAAAGGTGGATCCAGGGCATCTCCCAGTCTTCTATGGCATCCAGCCACGGCTCCAATTCCTTGTCAAGGGAAAGGCCCACAATGTCAAAGCCCTTGGAGTGGAAATCCTTATATGCTGAAACCAGATAAGGCAGTTCGGTCTTGCAAGGGCCGCACCAGGAGGCCCAGAAATCTACGAGCACCCATTTGCCCCGCCCTACATAATCGCTCAGTTTACGGCTGACTCCCATAGGGTCATTCTCTTCCAGGTCCACGAACTTCTGTCCCACAAACTCCTGTTTGCTGTCAGTCTGTGCCTTCATCAGAAGCTCGTAGAGTTCCTTCTGGCGTTGCAGTTCCTTAGCGTACGGGTGGGAAGCGGCAGGGGCATCGGAAGCCAGGAGTTCATCCACCCTGTCCTTGGCTGGCGGCGGAACTTGCGTCAGGAACGCCACAGGGATGATGTTGTCCTTGTTATCCTCAATTATCTCGAGATATACATCTGAATATTTCTGGAGGACGTCAGGGTACTCTTCAATCCTGACAATCAGCTCTTCTTCCGGGAGCGTTTCAAGCTCGGATATGAACAGGTTATACTGGTCATAGGCCTCTTTGTTCTTGCGGCTGCAATCATTCAGGCGGGTATTGAGGCTGGAACCGTCCAGGGTTCCCAGCTCAAAATTGGCTTCAATGGGCTTGCCGTCATTGAAGAAAGGGAACAACCAGTCCGACCCGTCGGAAACGATGGCCAAATATGCGTCCTTTTCCGCCTGCCCTTTGAAGGTCAGGGCACCGTTCTCCACAACGCCGCTTTTTATGGGCTCTGAAGTGATTTGGTCTAAAAGAAATACGCCCGCCCCATCTTCCAGGCCGGATACTTTAATGGAGTACTTTACAGTGCCGTTGTCGCAGGATACGCAAACGAGAAGGGCAAGGAGAAGGATGTATAACCTTTTCATATTCAGTGAGATGTTTTATTCGGTAAGGACTTCCACGTCGTCGTAGAAGATTCTGGTGCCGGAGGTGATGCGGCTGCATTCCAGGCGTAACCTCCTGTAGGTGGCAGGCTCACACTGGATGGTCTGCCAGATAGGGTTGTTCACTATGTTGGAGAACTCTCCTTTGGCGAGTACCGTCCAGGTGCGGTCCGGATTTGCCCCAAGCAGGGTATAGTCAAGCGGTGTGCCGTCACGGCTGATTTGTGAAGGCAGGTAGCGGAGCCCCGTGACAACGCGTGGCTCACCCAGGTCTATGGTCATGGCATCTATCGGCCCTCCCGCAGAGTTGAAGAAGATGTTGTATTGTGCCGATATCTTTTCTCCGTTCTCCCGGTTGCTCTTGTCTATTTCGGGCGCCAGGTACAGGCTTACGCCGTTGATGGCGGGGGAGGCCTTGGCGTCAAGGATGTTTATGCGGATTCCGGTGGCGGTTGTGTTTTCGAAACAAAGGATGCGTTTGCGGCCTATGGTGGTCATTGAGCGCTGAGGTTCTTCGGAAATGCAGTCGGAAAGAGGCTGCCAAACTCCGTCTACCAGCGCTTCCACCGAGAATTTGCGTACGCGCTGCCCCAAAGAGAGCTGCTCCTTTAACATCAGGCGGTTGAAAGTGACGGGCTTCCCCAGGTCCAGGGTGAGGCTGGCGCCGATAACGCCGTCGTCGGTTGCCCAATATGTGTCGGACTTGCCATCCAGCACGCGAGAAGCGTCAAAACGGCGCTTGCCGCCCCTTACATTTGTGGCCGAAGCCTTGGCGCCTGCGGCAAGGTCTTCATCGAACACCTCCTGTATCATACGGTAGAAGGCCACCCCGCGCAGGCTGTCTTCCTGCGAGATGAGGCCTTCGCGGTTGATGGGGAAATTGAGAAGCAGGGTGCTGTTGCGCCCCACGCTCTTGTAATAAGTTTCCATCAGGCGGGAAAGGCTCTTTACGTGGCCGTTCTCGGAATCGTGATAGAACCAGCCGGGACGTATTGAGGTGTTGGTCTCTCCGGGAACGAAGGAATCTCCGTCTTCCAGGCCGTAATGGAGCATTTCGTAAGGAACGTCTCCATCGTGGTTCAGAAGGCTCCAGTTTGTCTCTCCAATAAAACCGGCCTCTGTTCCTACCCAGCGCAGGTCTCCGCGGTCGCCTCCGTCATTCCATATTACGCAGTCCGGCTGCAGCTCGCGGATCATCCTGAAGGTCTCGGGCCATCCGTAGTAAGTGGTCCTGTCTATACGTCGCATTTCATTAGCTCCGCCATACCATCCGCTGCCTCCGTTGGCACCGTCGAACCAGGCCTCGAAAACCTCTCCGTAATTAGTAAGCAGTTCCCTTAACTGGTTCCTGAAATACTCGACATACTCAGGCTTGCCGTAATCGGGGTGGTTACGGTCCCAGGGGGACAGGTAAACTGCAAATCGAAGACCCTCCTCACGGCAGGCTTGGGCAAGTTCGCCAACCACGTCGCCCTTGCCGTCTTTCCAGGGAGAGCTTTTTACGGAATAATCAGTATATGCCGACGGCCACATACAGAAGCCGCAGTGATGCTTTGCTGTGAATATGATGCCTTTCATTCCGGCAGCCTTGCAGGTGCGCACCCACTGCCTGGTGTCCAGGCTGGAGGGATTGAAAAGGGAGGGGTCTTCGTTCCCAAAACCCCATTCCTGGTCTGTATAAGTATTCAGGGAATAGTGGATGAAGGCGTACATCTCCATATCCTGGAGGGCTGTCTGCTGTGCGGTGGGAAGTGGCCCTACCGGAGCGGGAGCGGCAGACTTAGAGCAGGAAACAGCAGCCAATATGGTTAAAATGGCGAATAATGAAAGGGATAGAAGTTTTTTCATATCCTAAAGATAGTGAAAAAAAGTATATATGTTAGTGGGCAGTCATTTTGAAGGCGCCAACAATAGGGACGGTTACTCCTTTTTCAGCTCGATTGCCGGATTGGTGCGGGCAGCCTTGAGGGTCTGCCAGAGGACGGTACCAAAGGCGATGGCCAGCGAGATTGCCACAGCCGCCACAAACACCCATCCGTAGTTCTCAACGCGATAGGCAAAGCGCTCCAGGTAAATGCGGGAGGCCCAGACGGCCAGCGGAATGCCTACAAGACAAGCTCCGCCCACCATAAACATATAACTGCCAACTGCACGCCTGGTTTCCTGCAGCACATCCGAGCCAAACACCTTCCGCACGGCTATCTGTTTGGTGTTCTCATCGGCGAAATAGGTGCTCATAGCCAGAAGGCCCAGCAGGGAGATAAGCACCGCCAGTAAGGTGAAAATCTCCAGAAGCCGCAGGCTTCGCCTTGCAGGATCCAGCTGCTGCCGGTAGATGTCGCGGACAAAGCCGTGTTTCCAGGGTGCTTCATATACACCTGTCTGCTCCAAGCGGTATTCTTCATAAGCCTTCATTATCTGCCGCTCATACTCTTTGTCTTCTCCTACTGTGCCTATGAGCAGGCCGTGCGAGAAATAGATATCTTCCATAGGAGTTACGATCACAGCGGCATTGAGTGTCTTAACATCGCTGGATGAGGCCGATTCAACCGGGAAATCCCTTACTACACCCCCTATGTAATCGACTTTGGCTCCATTGATTCCCACACGCTCCCTGAAATATGAAGAACTATCTGAAGCACTCACCGCATTAAATGCCGTTTCATCCAGCCAGATGGAGTTCAATTGCGGGTGATGGAAATCTTCCAGAACTTCCAGACCCATCAGGCGGAAATAGGCGGTATCGCATAGAATGACTGGCAGGTTGAGACTTGTGCCGTCTTCCTGCTTGACACCTACCGTTATGTTTATGAAGCCCGGAAGATTGCGGCCGACGCCGACTCCTGTCACGAACGGCAGCTTCTCCACCTTGTCCTTGAACAGCTTCATCTGGTCGTAGGATGTAGCGTAGTAGTCTATATAGTAGCGGTTGTCCACCTGCGAATTGGTGGGCCTCCCCAGCATATGCTTCATCTGGAGTTCCATCACCAGTGCCATTGCAATCAGGAACACTGCCAGGACATTCTGGGCAATGATACACACCTTACTGAACACCATCTTGTTCCTGCGACGGAGCGTACCTTTGATGATGTCTATTGGCTCGTATCGGGCGGCCATAAAGGCTGGGAGAAGCCCGCAGAGCGTTCCAAGCAGCAGAATGCCGGCCACATAAGCCGCGATGTATCCCGGTGCCATCAGGAACTGGAGCTTCATGTCCGTTTCCAATGCAAGCCAGTCATCCTGTGTAATCAGGAGGTGATTCATCATTGGCACCAGCAGCTTTGCCAAAATCAAGGCAACGGCAAAGCACACTGCCGTGAAAGCCACAGACTCACCTATATACTTCTTCAGGATGGCGCTGCGTTCAGACCCTAGCAGGCGACGCACAGCCATCTCCTTGGCTCTTTTCCCACCGAGCGCGAAGCTGAGGTTGATATAATTGAATATCGCCGAAAGCAGCAGGAGAAGCACAACGCCAGTGAGCAGCTGTACCATCTGTCTGTTTCCTGTCTTATTGGTACCGTTGTTTGCTATACCCGGCGTCCAGAACAGTTCGTCCGACCGCCATATCTTCCAACCTTGCACCTGGTCACCCCAAACAGGAGAATAATTCTTGACTATGAGTTCGTGTAATTTCTTTTCAAAAACGGTCCGGTCCGTTCCTTTCCGGACGCGGCATAAAGTGGTGACATTGCCTATACTGTTGAAATTCTTGCCGTCAGTGGCCCGGTGATTAGACGCAATATTCGCCATAAGGTCCATTTGGGGCAGTATGCTGTTCTCTGGAATATTGACGACACCCACAATCTGGTAACTGTTGTCGCCAACCTTGAGGGACTCTCCTATCAATGATCCGAATGGGTCGGGATTGTCGGCTCCACTCTGCCGGGCCAGGTGCATAGCCATCCGCTCGCTGAGCACAACGGCATCCTTGATTTCAAACATAGCCGGGGATCCTGCCTCCCATTTCAGGTAAGAATAGATGTCAAAGAACTCGGGATCAACCTCCCATCCCCAGGTGGCGACACCAGGGCAGAGCTGGCCTCCATATTCAACGGCAGAGCACTGAAGGAGGGTCATCCTGGTAACCTTCTCCACTTCGGGAAAGGTCATTTCTATTTCTTCCTTATCCCAATAGCCCAAACCCGCATAGCTGTCATTGCCGGGAACATAGATTCGATCCCAGTCCGGATTCTCGTGCGCCATTTGGTATTGCTGCACCACGTACGATCCGATCAGGATTACAAAGGCCAGGCTAACGGCCAGCCCCACCGCCTCAATGGCGGTGTACAGCTTGTTGCGGGACAGGAATTTCAGGAAACTCTTCATTAGAGTTCGTTCTTGACGTCGGAGACGATTTGGCCGTCAAAGAGGTCGATTGTGCGCTGGGCGCAGGCGGCGTCTTTCTGGGAGTGGGTCACCATCACGATGGTGGTGCCTTCCTGGTTCAGTTCCTTCAGGAGGTCCATCACTTCCTTACCGTTCTTGGAGTCGAGGTTACCGGTAGGCTCGTCGGCGAGGATCAGCCTGGGGCCGGCCACCACAGCGCGGGCGATGGCCACGCGTTGCTGCTGTCCGCCGGACAGCTGCTGCGGGAAGTGCCCCGCGCGGTGGCTGATGTTCATACGCTTCATAATATCAGTAACCTTCTGCTTGCGTTCTGAAGCGCTGATGTTCAGATAGCGCAGCGGAAGCTCTATGTTCTCATATACATTGAGTTCGTCAATCAGGTTGAAACTCTGGAACACGAAGCCTATGTTGCCCTTGCGGAACTTGGTGCGCTCCTTCTCCTTGAGG
>JAGCYZ010000034.1 GCA_017960545.1 Bacteroidales bacterium | reverse complement strand
TCAAGCGTCAGGGACGCGTGAGCTTCACGGCGCCGGCCGTCTTCACAAAAGAAAGTCGCGCATACGAAGTGGTATGCGCGATCATAGATAAAATCCGTGCAGATGTCACTCTGCAGGCCCTTTCTCGCTAATTCTTTACCAAGCGAACGTCAAAGATCCTGGCTCCCATTGCATTGGCCTGTCCGCGGAAGGTGATCTTCACCTTGTCCTTGCCCTGAAGCGAGGATTTGGGAAGGGTGTATTCCTTGCGCTCGATCTTTTTCTCTCCAGTGGCGGGGAAACTGGTCTCGCTTATTACAAGCTCGTCATCCACAAGGATATCCAGAGCGCGCGGCATATTGGGGTTGTTGGAAGTCTCGTTGCCCCAGTAACCTACACTCAGGGAAAGGTCTTCCAGGTTGTCGGTAAACAGTTCGTAGCTGAAATAGCCTCCGCGGCGGATTGTGCGGTAAGGCTTGTTGCTCTCGTTTCCGGTTGAAGAATTCTCCTGGCTCATCCTGTGGTCGATCTCCGGCTGCTGCTCGCCGGGAGTCACTGCGTCCACGGTCCTGCGGTCAAGGGCGAGCATCGCCGCCTCTTCGGCGCGGATCTTTGCAAGCATGTCGTCGTAGCCGTCTTCGGTAAGATTGAGGAAATAGATGGCGTAACGGCTGTCGTGGAGGTAGAAGAACGGCTCCAGTTCAAGTCTGTCGTATTTGCGGTCGTTGAAGAGGCCGGCTACGGTGTAGTGGAGAGGCTTTCCGGCAACGGGCTGCATATTCTGGATGAGGTTCTGGACCTTGGCGCGTGAGCCTACCATAATGGGGGTCTCGTCAATTGGAACAAGCGGTCCGGAAGCGATGTGAGCCCAGCGGCCGTCATCGGAAAGAAGTCCGTCAAGGTGATCGTTGCCTGTCCTTGCTGCCAGAACTATAGGGCCTTTCTTTACTGCCAGATACTGAGGCACGTATTCGAGCTCCTCTACGGTAACTTTCATAGGAAGGCTGATCTCAACCACGTCTCCGTTCTTCCACTTGCGGTCGATCTCCACGTATGACTGGGGAGTTGCGCCGGCGGCGAATTCCTTTCCGTTTACCTTGATGCTGTATCCGGCGTCCGTCCATTCAGGGCAGCGGATGAACATCTTGAACTTCTTGGATCTCTTGAGGTTCACTGTAAGCTTGCTGCTCTCCTCATAGGGGAAACTGGTCTCCTGGGTGATGGTAGCGTTGTTGTCTTTCCAGGTGAGCCTGGAAGGTACGAAAAGGTTTACGCGGAGCTCAGATGCACCGTCGTGGGTGTAGATGAACTCGCCGTATTTGCCGTGGTTCTCCATACCGGTGCCCACGCAGCACCACATTCCGTTGTTAACTGTGGAATATACGCGGTAGTGGGCGGGGCGCATAGACGTAAAGTAAACGTATCCTCCGTGATCGGGATGCTGGGTGGAGAGGATGTGGTTGTACATTGCCTTCTCGTAGAAATCGGCATACTTGGCATCGGGGTCTATGGCAAAGAGGAACTCGGTGAGTTTAAGCATATTGTGCGTGTTGCAGGATTCCGGTCCCTCGCGGTGCTCTATGTAGCTGATATAGTCTTCCTTGGCGGGGAAGTGCTCGCTGCGGCTGTTTCCGCCGATTACCACGGAGCGGTAGTTGGAAACCCTGTCCCAGAAGAACTCGGCAGCCTCGCGGAAGACGGGGTCTCCGTCCTGCTGTACTACACGGGCGTAACCCACGGCCTTGGGCACCTGGGTGTTGGCGTGCTTGTTGTCAAGGTTGTCGTTGTGGGAGGCCATTGCATCCAGCAGCTGGTGATGGCAGAAGCGCTTGGATGCGGTGAGGTACTTGAGGTCACCGGTCATCTGGTACGCATCGGCAAATATCTCATTCATTCCGCCGAACTCCGTATTGCACATCTGCTCCATCTGCTCGTCGGTGAAGTCGCTGAAGATTGTGAGGCCCCAGTCGCACATCTTGAGGAACATATCCTTGGCTTCTTCGAGGCCGGCGTACTGCCAGGCGTCGCGAAGGCCGGCGTACAGCTTGTGAACGTTGTACCAGGGCACCCAGGCGCGGCGGTAAAGGTCCATATTGCCCTTTTTGAGCTCGCCCCAGAGGGTTTTGCTGTTGGGTACGCCTCCTATGTAGCCGTCGCCGTTGGCGTCCTGTGCGCGTTTGAGCTCGGACAGCATATAGAGCAGGCGGTCATAGCATTCCTGATTGCCGGTTGCGGCATAGTGGATGGCAAGGGCGCCTACATAGTGGCCTCCTACGTGTCCGTCAAGGCCTTCCCAGTTGGGGAAATACGGAGCCTTTGGAGTGAGGCCTGCTTCCTTCAGGAACGGGGCCAGGAGACGGTCCGTGTCATATTCCAGCAGCACTTTTACATTCAGGTCAAGGGCGTGTTTGAACGGTCCGTCCAGGAGCTCTACGTCCCTGAGGTTGAAAGTGTTATGGTAGAGTCTGTCCTGCGCATTGGCGGCGATGCGGCTAAAGGAGAGTATCAGAATCAAGAAGATAGTGATGCGCTTCATATCGGTATGTATTTGTATTGGTTTCGGTTATTTTATGAGGTTGAGGAATTCGTTGCGCGTGCGCGCGGAACTGAGGAAGATTCCGCTGAAAGCGGACGTTGTGGTTATTGCGTTGGATTTCTGGACGCCGCGTACCTGCATACAAGTATGCATCGCCTCAATTACCACGGCAACTCCCATAGGGTGGAGGGCTTCCTGGATACAGTCCCTGATCTGGACAGTAAGGCGCTCCTGTACCTGGAGCCTGCGGGCATAAGTCTCCACCACGCGGGCAATCTTTGACAGGCCGGTGATCTTCCCGTCTGGGATGTAAGCAACGTGACATTTGCCAATGAACGGGAGCATATGGTGCTCGCAGGTGGAATACAGCTCGATATCCTTTACAAGGACCATCTGGCGGTATTTCTCGTCAAACATTGCACTCTGGATTATCTTGAGGCCGTCTTCTCCATATCCCTTTGTAAGGAACTGGAGGGACTTGGCAACCCTTTCAGGGGTCTTGAGGAGGCCTTCACGGTTCTCGTCTTCGCCCAGAAGGCGGAGTATTTCCTTTATGTGGGATGCTATTTCCTGGGTCACAGCCGGGCTGTAATTATCTTCATTAGTGTAAGCCATACTACAAAATTACATAAAAAATTTGCAGTATTGAATTTTTATCTATATTTGCGCCGAAAACCAAAATTTGATCCGCTATGTCATACTGGACCCTAGAACTTGCCAGCAGCCTGGACGATGCTCCATGGCCGGCAACAAAAGACGAATTGATAGATTACGCAAACCGTTCCGGTGCCCCCGAAGAGGTTATGGAGAACCTTACCGAACTGGAGGACGACGGTGAGATATACGAAAGCATCGAGGACATCTGGCCCGACTATCCAACCAAAGAAGACTTCTTCTTTAACGAGGAAGAATATTAAGAAATTGCTATTTGTAATCGTTTGATTATCAATAGATTGAGAAAAAGCCAGGGATAGTACCTGGCTTTTTTACTATCCAAAAAGGCCTAAATAACAGGCCAAAAATGGCCATTTTAAGGCCTTCACTATCCATTTACTATCCTTTGAATGAGGAAGTCTTCCTGGAAAAGGAGGAGGAATAGTAAATCAAATTGCTATCTTTGTATTATGAATCTCTTGAAAAGACTCTTCCATTCCAAGGCAACACCAGAAGAAACGGTGGTACCGGATGAGTTTATCAAGCAGTATCCAGAGCCTTCTGAAAAGTTGCAGAGTATCCTACATACACTTCCTTATACCGGTAGTTTGTTATATCAGTACACAAAACACTGTAACATCTCAAAAGAGTGGAAGTTCTGGGCTATGGACTTGATAGAAAATGGACTGGAAACACCTGGTGTTATACAGTTGGCAGGAGAGGACTTAGACTTGGAATGCTCGGCATTTTCATATCTGTTGGAGACTGTTTTCAGAGAACTTGGTATTGATGTTAATCAAGAGGTCTTCTATTGTTCTTATGTTCTCTGCATTGCCCAGGATGTCCTTCGTGGTGAGAGAACAGCAAACAGTGGTTTTGAAGTTCTGTTCCGAGCAGCAATAGAAACAAATTTCACCCAACCCTTTTTGGACTTTTATGATTGGTTCAATAAGGCCGATGATGCAGTCTATTTCACAATAATAGGAAGCGGCCTTCGGTGGGATAATGTTGAAGAATGGATGCACCAGTT
>JAGCYZ010000033.1 GCA_017960545.1 Bacteroidales bacterium | reverse complement strand
GTAATGCTGGTGGTGAAGCCCTGGCTGGTGGAAGAAGTGATAACCGCCATAAAGCCGGAACTGGATTATTCTTCCCAGATAATTGTTTGCATTGCGGCGGGAATTACCCCCCAGCAACTCTCCCAGTGGCTTGGAAGCGATGCCAACGGGGTAGAGGCCCAGTGTATGCTGGTCATTCCAAATACCGCCATAGAAATCCTTCAGAGCATGACTTTCATCACCCCGGTGACTGCATCGCCGGAGTCAGTGGAAAAGGTAAAATCCCTGTTCGACAGCACTGGTACCTCAATGGTCGTGAATTATGACCATATGGGAGCCGCCACGGCGCTGGCTTCCTGTGGAATAGCGTATGCAATGCGCTATATCCACGCAGCGGCGCAGGGCGGCGTGGAAATGGGATTCTATCCTGCCGATGCCGTAAAGATCGTATGCCAGACCGTACAGGGCGCCGCGGGGCTGCTCAGCCAGCCGGGCGCGCACCCTGAGGTGGAGATTGACAAGGTCACCACGCCGGGAGGCATCACCATTAAAGGTCTCAATGAAATGGAGCACGCCGGATTTACCAGTGCGGTAATCCGCGGTCTGAAAGCCTCCAAGAAATGAAACGCCTAGTAATAAAGATAGGCACCAACGTCCTGACCAGGGCGGACGGCACCCTTGACACCACAAGGATATCGTCCTTGGTGGATCAGGTGGAGGCGCTCCGCAAGGATGGCGCACAGGTGATACTGGTGTCCAGCGGAGCCGTGGCCTGCGGGCGGAGCCTGCTTGGCCGGGAGGCTCCCGCCGGAGCGCACCGGCTTGACCCGGTGGAGCAGCGCCAGCTGTTCTCCGCCGTGGGCCAGGTGCAGCTAATAGGCCTTTACAGCCGCCTGTTCAAGGACTGGGGCACCACCATTGGCCAGGTGCTCACAATGAAGGAAAGTTTCTCCACTCGCAGGGAATACCTTAACCAGAGGGCCTGTATGGAGGTTATGCTTTCCAACAACGTGGTCCCTATCATCAATGAGAACGACACCGTCAGCGTCACGGAGCTTATGTTCACTGACAATGACGAGCTGTCCGGCCTGGTGGCCTCAATGATGGATGCGGACACCCTGATAATCCTTACAAACGTGGACGGCATCTATGACGGTCCCGTGTCCGACAAATCCTCCAAAGTCATAGACAAAGTATATCCAGGCGATGACATCAGCGGCAGCATAGGCACGCAGAAAAGCGGCTTCGGCCGCGGGGGAATGCTCTCCAAATACTCCATAGCCGCCCGCGCGGCCGAAGAGGGCATCCGCGTGCTCATAGCCAACGGAAAGCACGAAGGCATAGTCAAGGACCTCTATAACGATGTGCCCGGCACGGTATGCACGGAGTTCGTTCCCGCACCCGGCGGCGTGTCCAGCGTGAAGAAATGGATCGCGCACAGCAGCGGCTTCGCCAAGGGTACGGTAACCGTGAACGCCGCCGCGCGCAAGGCTCTCTGCGGGGAAACCGCAGTAAGCCTGCTTCCGGTGGGCGTCACTTCCGTTGAGGGAGACTTTGAAGAAGGCGACATCATTGGCATCCTGGATCCTTCCGGGGAACTTTTTGCGGTGGGACGCAGCGCGTACAGCGCAGCCCAGGCGCGTGAAGCGCTCGGCCACCACGACCGCAAACCCCTTGTCCATTACGATTATTTAAGCTTGCTTTAGAAAATGGAAAAATACTTCATAAATGCCAGGCAGGCAGGCAAGAGCGTGGCCCTGCTTGACGATGCCACGCGCAATAAAGTGCTCCTGGCAGTTGCCGACGCCCTCGAAGCCTCCGCTGCGGAGCTTCTCCGCGCTAACGAACTGGACCTTGCCCGTATGGACCGCAGCTCGCCCCTTTACGACCGCCTTATGCTTACGGAAGACCGCATAAAGGGCATCGCGTCCGATATGCGCTCCGTGGCCTCGCTGCCTTCGCCGCTCGGCCGCGTGCTCCTGGACCGCGTGCTGCCCAACGGCCTTCACCTTCGCAAGGTGGCCGTGCCTTTCGGGGTGATAGGCGTCATTTATGAAGCACGCCCCAACGTCACGCTGGACGTTTTCTCGCTTTGCTTCAAAAGCGGAAACGCCTGCGTACTCAAGGGCGGCAAGGACGCTGACGATTCCAACCGCGCTGCGGTGGCCATCGTTCAGGGCGTGCTTGAAAGCTTCGGCATCCCTGCCGAAGCCGTTACGCTGCTGCCCGCCACCCACGACGCCACCGGCGCCCTTCTCAACGCAGTGGGCTACGTGGATCTGGTAATCCCGCGCGGCGGCCGCAAGCTCATAGACTTCGTCCGAAACAACGCCCGCATCCCCTGCATAGAGACCGGCGCCGGGGTAGTGAACACCTACTTTGACAAGTCCGGAGACCTGGAAATAGGAAAGAAGATAGTTTTCAATGCCAAGACGCGCCGTGTAAGCGTCTGCAACGCCCTTGACTGCCTCATAATACACAGCGACAGGCTCAGCGACCTTCCGGCCCTATGCGAGCCTCTGGCGGCCAAAAACGTGGCTTTATACGCAGATGAGCGCGCCCTTGCCGCGCTCAAGGACGTCTATCCGGAGGTTTACGCCGCCGGTCCTGACAGTTTCGGCACCGAATATATGGACTACAAGATGGCCATCCGTACCGTGGACAGCCTGCAGGAGGCCCTGGACCATATCTCAAAATACGGTTCAGGCCACAGTGAGAGCATAGTCACGGACGATGCGGCCGCAGCCGCCGCCTTCCAGGCCGCGGTGGACGCCGCCTGCGTCTATGTGAACGCTCCCACCAGCTTCACGGACGGCGCCCAGTTCGGCCTGGGCGCTGAAATAGGCATCAGCACCCAGAAACTGGGCGCCCGCGGCCCTATGGGCCTGGAGGAACTCACCACCTACAAGTGGCTCATAAACGGCAACGGACAGACTCGTCCATAGACTAATGGCCAGTTACCTGCAAATAGAGAGCATATCCAAGTCTTACGGATTGAAAGTGCTCTTTGACCGCATCAGTTTCAATGTCAATGAAGGTGACAAGATTGCGCTTATAGCTCCCAACGGGGCAGGAAAGACTTCCCTGATGCGCATCCTGGCAGGTAAGGACCGCTCTGATTCCGGCGGCAAGGTCCTGTTTCTCAAGGATATACGCATAGCGTTCCTGGAACAGGACTATGACTTTGACCCTCAGAACACCATAGCGCAGCAGATAGGTGACAGCCTCAAGACGCGGGAGATACTGACAAGCCTTGGGCTGGGCTCTTCCCAGCGTCTGATGGGGGAGCTAAGCGGCGGCGAGGTGAAAAGGGTGGCCATTACCCAGATGCTGGCTTCCGAGGCGGACTTCTTCATTATGGACGAGCCCACCAACCACCTGGACGTGGACGCCATAGAGTATCTGGAGAACTATCTTGGCCGCAGCCGCTGCACCCTCCTTATGGTGACGCACGACCGCTACTTCCTGGACCGCGTCTGCAACATAGTGATGGAACTTGACGGAGGCGACATCTACACATACAGGGGAGACTACCAGAATTACCTGCAGAAAAGGCAGGAGCGCATAACCAACTACAACGCTCAGACGGACAAGGTGCGAAACCTCCTGCGGCGCGAGCTGGAGTGGATACACGCCACTCCCTGCGCGCGCAGCGGCAAGGCCAAGTACCGCAAGGACGCCTTCCGCGAGCTGCAGGAGCGGGCCTCCCAGGCGCGCGTGGAGACCAACGTCAATATGGATGAGATCCGCTACAACGCGCGATTGGGCACTAAAGTCATCAACTGCAAGGACCTTTACTGCGAGTATCCGGGATGGCCGTGCATTGTGCGGGACTTCACATACAACTTTGCCCGGGGGGAGAAAGTGGGCATCGTCGGGCGCAACGGCGTAGGCAAAAGCACATTCATAAACCTCCTTATGGGGATAGTGTCACCCCAGGCCATAGTCCGCGGCTCCATTGAGCGCGGCACATCCCTGCAGATAGGCTACTACCGCCAGGACGGAATGTCCTTCAAGGAGGACGATACCGTCATAGACCTTGTCCCCGACATGCACCTTCTGGGCCGCTTCCTGTTCACTCCCGATATGTACTCCACCCGCGTCTCAAGGCTCAGCGGAGGGGAGAGGAGGCGCCTTTACCTGCTCACTATCCTGATGAAGCAGCCCAATATGCTCATCCTTGACGAGCCCACCAACGACCTTGACATAGTCACCCTCAACGTCCTTGAAGAATACCTCCTGGACTTCTCCGGAACCCTTGTCATAGTATCCCACGACCGCCACTTCATGGACCGCCTGGTGGACCACCTCCTTGTTTTCTGTGGCGATGGCGTGGTAAAGGACTTTATTGGCAACTTCAGCGAATACCGCGCCTTCATCAAGGACTACGAGGCCGCCGCCCGCCGCTCCGCGGCCAAGCCTGCGGCCCCTCGTCCCCAGCCCGCCAAGCCCGCTCCCGCCAAGCGCAAGCTCTCCTACAAGGAGCAGCGCGAGCTTGAGGCCCTCGAGGCCGAACTCGAGGCCCTCAGCGCCGAGAAGGCCACCCTGGAGGCCCGGCTCTCCAGCGGCACCCTTGGCTACGAGGCCCTCCAGTCCGCCTCCGCCCGCATCGGCGAACTTATGGACCTCCTCGACGCCAAGGAACTCCGCTGGCTCGAACTCTCAGATATCGCCTCCTGACAGGTCATACCTATTCCGCGTGCTGATAGTTCCACTTTGAAATGCAAGGTGTAAACGAAAAATTGACTATATTAACCCCAAGTTTACAGAAAAGTCCAGTATATGAAAAGGATAAGACGGATTTTTATGTTTCTCGCGGCAGTTCTCGTATTTGGTTTCAATGTTGGAGCCCAAGACGTCTACAAGTCTGTCATAGCAAGTGAAATACTGGATTACTCAATTTCTGAATTGGCTGAAAGTCTCCCTCAAGATCTGGGTCAAAGGATATTTGAAAAGGTTTCCCTTTCTGAGGAATCCTGCGACTACTATTATACCTTTAAAGATGACGTTAACTTTATCGTATACAAAAACAGCCAACCTCAGGTCAAAAGCACTTTAATATCTGCCTTTAAGCAGAGTATGTCCGTTATGGAGAGTACCTTGCTATTTTGCATTGATACGGATATCTCGCTCAATTATCATTATTGCAGCACGACAGGAGATGAAATTGTGATTTCCTTCTCAAATGAAGAATTGAAAGGGTTGCTTGGGATAGAAAGTGTTACAGATTCCATAAGGCAGGAAATCACGGCCCGTTGGCTGCCTCAGGCCTTCCCGGCGGAAGAGGGAGCAGCAGTTTCCTATCAGGGAATGACAGATTCAGACATTCAGTTCTCCCTTACGGTAACGGATGAAGAGTGGGAGAACGTTAAGACTGATCCTGCCTTTATGGAAGGGGTAGCAAGGGCGTTGTTCAATAGCAGAGAGTCTGGGCGCCTGTTTTCTTTATTGTGCATCTATGCCGATAAAGCAGAAGAGTTAATCATTGTCAATGCCAAGACAGGGGCACAGAAAAGAGGCGTTATTTCCCATGACCTGCTTTGGGAGGCTTGTTTCTCATCTTTGATAGATAATTGGTTTAAATCCAGAAATGCCGGACGGCCGGAAGTACGGCCACAGTTCATGAACAGGAATCCCGAATTCTTTGCCGATTGGGTCAATTCCCGATTAAGATACCCACCACAGGCAATAGACAATAACATAACAGGAAGTGTTGTGGTTCGTTTCACTATTGAAACTGATGGCTCTGTAACAAATGTGCATGTTGTAAGGAGCGTGGATCCACTTCTTGATGCCGAAGCCGTAAGGGTTGTAAGCTCTTCGCCCAATTGGAAGCCAGGGATGAAAGACGATGAGCCTGTCAAGGTTACTTTCACTTTCCCTGTGGTTTTTAGCTTGAAGGATCGGGCAAATAGGTAGTTATTCCTGGTCAAAGTGCATTTTCTTGGTGAGGGCCATTATTACGCAGAGGATGGCGAAGAGGAGCAGCGAGCCGGCTAGGAAAGCGAATGTTTCCATCTGCAGAAGTATGTAAATGACTCCATAGGCCAGGGCGACCAGGCCGGTGAGCAGATAGGCCCATTTGCTCTTGACTATTCCTGCAAAGTAAACGCCCAGGGCTCCGGTTGTCATCACGGCGGCAATCAAGTAAGCCAGCCAGAAGGCCAGGAAGTCCGAGAAAGCCAACAGCAGGGAATAGAACAGCACCAGGGAAGCCCCGATGACCATATACTGGATAAGGTTGATGGGCTTCTTTGAAATTATCTCCACTACAAATCCCGCAATGAATACCAGAAGGACTATAAGGATGCCGTACTTGGCAGCCCTTTCCGTCTGGCGGTACTGCGTGACTGGCTTGACCAGATTGACTCCAAAGCGGTATTCTGCAGGGTCCGCCATAGATATCTGGGACACTGACCACTTGGCGGTGAAGCCCTCCGGACTGACGTTCCTTTCTGCCGGCAGGAAGTCTCCGTCGAAAGACGGGTCCGGGCAGTCTGAATTCATCTCCACTTCAGTAATCCTCCCTTCGGGCCTGAAGAACAGGGACTTTGAACCATTTATCCGCATAGATACCTGGAAAGGAATCACATCACCTTCCCGTACCGGATCATCCAGGGTTATATCCGCCTTCAGTCCAATATTGGAAGCCTTGACTTTCAGCTCTTTGCCGCCAAACGTGAAGACAGGTTCCCCCTGAATGCCCTTGAGCTCGTCCATAGACAGGACCAGTTCCCCAAGGCCCACGGCAGCCAGGTTCTCATCAATCACAAAGTTTCCCTGGATGGACAGATCGGCAGTGTAAACGGATACGTCGTAAATGGAACGGTGCAGCTCTTTGGAGGTGCTGTTCACCTCGTACTTGAGGATGTCGGGATCCAGGGTCGCGTGGACGGTCCTTTTTTCCTTTCCCTCTCCGGCTTCCTTGTCGTACTCGTAAGAAATCCAGGGCCCGGCGAATGTCTGGGGGCGTCCCCAGCTGTCGGTGATGTGGTCCAGGGAACTCTGATGCTGCGCCTCGCGCTCGTTTATCATAGCGCGTATCATCATTAGCGGGATGCCCATAAACAGGCCCAGAAGGCCAATGATGCATATCTTAACCAGGGGCTGCTCCCAAAAGTGTTTGTTTGTCAGTGTCATTTTAAATTATTATTTAACTTTGTACTAAGGCGATAATCAATGAAAAACGTATTTATCAGCTACTCCAGGCGGGATTATGTAGGCGATGACGGTCTTGTAATCCCCGATAACGTTGTGGACAAGGTAACTGAAGCCTTGGCAGACAACGGTATCAATTACTGGATTGACAGGGAGGGGCTTGACCCCGGCGTAACCTTTCCGGACACTATCGCCAACAGTATCAAAGACTGCGACGTCTTCCTGTTCCTTTCGTCGGGCAATGCGGGCCAGTCGCCCTGGACGCTCCGCGAAATCAGTATGGCGATAGATTTGGGAAAGACGGTTCTTCCCGTGAAGATAGACCGCTCCGCCTACGCACCTTCCGTGGCGCTTTACCTTACTCCGCTCCAGTACATCGACTGGCCGGCCCTCGGCCCCGAAGAAGCGCTCCGGAAGATTGTCTCCCGCATCAACGGCTACGGCGGTGAGCCCTCCGAGCGCGTCTTCAAGAAAGAGAAACTGCCTTTATTCACAACAGCCTTGTTGTGTGCGGGACTGCTCTTCCTTACTGGCGCATACGCCGCCCTCACATATATGTTCCTGTGGGCCAAGACGCTGCGTTCCAGCGAGATAATGGGGGGATTGTCCGGGTATGTGTGCGAGTTCGGCATATTGCTTTCCATCTATTATTTAATCAGGATTCTAAGGCAGCGCAGGTGCTATTTTACCATTCCTGCCATTGCTCCCTTCGTTATGTTCCTGGCGGGTATGCTGCTCAAGGACACGGGGGTGATGATAAGTTCCGGCCTGCTGCTGTTGGGGTGGCTGTCCATAGGCGCCGTTTGCCTTGCAGGCAAATCCAAGGGGAAGAGTTTCTTTGACCTGATGAGCCGGGACCAGATGCTCCTCAAGCTGTCCGATCCCGAGAACCTCATCTTCGTATATCTTATCATCAAGGCCATCATCGTCGTCTTCATGCACTACCTGAACCTTGGGCTAGTTTGACATCTCCACGTTGAGGATGCCTATCCGGCTGGGGTGTCGGCCGCAGACAAAGTGGGTTACGTTGCATAGCCAGAGCGTATGCATCGGCTCCTTGGAGTAGCCGTCATAAACGTCGTATGTGCCGCCCCAGAAATCGTGCTTTGTCATTTTCAGATAGTAGTCGCACCCTTCGATGTCTTTGGCCGAAGGGTTGCTCACTATTTTAAGGGTGACCCTTTCGCTGCCGTTGCTGATGTCTTCAAGGAAGGTATCCGCTCCGGCTACCATCAGGTTGTTCGCCTTGGGGATGAAGGGGACGTCCGCATACCATTCGTTCCCGTCTTTGTAAAACGATATCTTTCTCTTCATATTACACACTTTGGTTAAACAATTTAGAATTTGTAAGTCAGGACTTTCCAGAAGGAAGCGGGGAGGTAGACGTTGGGCAGGGCGAAGGCGCGCGCAAAGAGCGGAGCGATTTGCTCGTCGCTGAAGCCCGCGATTCCGCAGCCGACCCGCGTCACCAGGAAGGTGAGCTCCGGGTGCTGGTCAGCAAACAGGATGAATTCGTCCACGTACCTGGCTATCTCCTCCAGCGACAGGTTCATAGTGGGAAGGGCGTAGCTCTGGCCGAATAGGCCGATGCCCTGCCCGTACACGGCGCCGAACCTCTCGTGCGCCAGGCGCGCCGCTCCGCCCAAGTGCATTCCCTGGAGGTTGCTGCCAAAGACGAAGACTTCGCCGGGCTTCAGCGTCTGGATGTTATCGGGCGTCACGCGCGAGAGGGCCTTCTTCAGAGAGAAGAAATCCTCTTCGAAGTCCACCGCGCGCCCGGTCTCCTTCGCGTAGCGCACCCGCTTGTAGTACTCGCGGTTGCTGGAGCTCATCTTGTCCCACATCATCGCGGAGCCTTCGGCCGATGCCAGGAAGTCCATCGCGCTGCGTATTCCCAAGCCCTTGGCCACATGCTCGGAGTTCTGGTTCGCCCCGATGAAAGTGAACACCCAGCCCTGCGCGGAGAGCGTATCGATCATCTCCTTTACAGATGCGGCGTTGTACGCGCGAGAGGAGTTTTCATAGCCGTCGGTGATGATGGTGACCAGCACGTGGTCCACGGTTTCCACCTTGGCCTGAAGGCTCTTTACAGAGAAGCCTATGGCATCGAACAGGGGAGTGGAGCCGTTTGGCCAGTACTGCTCGAATGTGATCTCCTTGACTGATCCTATGGGCTGGCAGTCGAATATCATTCTGATGTCGGGCCTGTCAGTGCCTGAATTGAAAGTTACGAAACTAAGCATCTGGTTGTCGTCCGGATTTTCCTGCTGCGCTGCGCGGATGGTCTGGATGGTTTTGTTCGCACCTACAAGTGCCTGTTCGCGGATGGGTGACATTGATCCGCTTTCGTCAAGGATGATAAGGTTGATAATTCTGCTCATTTGTCAATGGTTAGTTTATGTTTGTGTAAACTTTACGCAAAGATAATACCAAAAATCTGAAACTTCCAAATTTTATGTAATTTTCACGCAAAATAATTGGAAAAATGGACAATTGACCCTATTTTTGCCAAAACTCTGACAGAATGGCAAAGAAAGGACAATACGTTTATGAGTACCCGCATCCGGCAGTGACAGCGGATTGCGTAGTCTTTGGATACGATGGGAAGGAGCTAAAGGTCCTTCTCATAAAGCGCGGCAAGGAAAAGGAAGCCAGCACTACAGCATACGTAGGGGAGTGGGCTCTGCCCGGCGGATTCCTAGATGCCGACAGCGATGCAAACGTTGCATTTGCCGCTTCGCGCGAGCTCAAAGAGGAAACCGGCCTCACAATCCCCGCCGGCGACCTGCACGAAGTAGCGTCCTTCAGCGAGATTAACCGCGACCCCCGCGAGCGCGTCATCACCATAGCGCACTACGCGCTGGTGAAGCTTTCGGAAGTGAAGGCAGCCACTGACGCCGAGCGCGCCGAATGGTTCAGCTGGGACGCCATCCCCGCCCTGGCCTTCGACCACGACAAGATCCTCCGCGTGGCCTTCTCTCGCCTCAAGCAGGACATCCACTTCCAGCCCGTAGGCTTCGAGCTCCTGCCGGAGATCTTCACGATGCCTCAGTTGCAGAACCTCTACGAATCCATCCTGGAAGTCAAGTTTGACCGAAGAAATTTCGCCAACAAAATGAAGCACTTCGGCATCCTGGAAGAAGTGGATGACGGCACCCCCCGCCGCGGCACCCGCACCCCCATCAAATACCGCTTCCACAAAGAGAACTACGACCGCCTCAAGCGCAAAGGTTTCCAGCTGGAATTCTAGCCTCCGCCAAAACAACAAGCCCCCCCCTTATCTTGAAACGTGCGCGCGTGACGCGTGCGCGAAGAGGGGAGATTCCCGCTCGCGCCGGGAATGACGGGGCGGGGTGCAAAAAGGCCCGTATTTGCATACGGACCTTTGTTTTTCTGAGGAGCGGGGTGCAAAAAGGGTGGTTTTTGCACACGGGACGATTGGCCTAGAACAGCACGGCTACACCTATGTAGAACTGCTGCCTGTTGATGGTGGCGTTGTCGCGGATGAGCTGGCCTACGTTGAAGCCGGAGCTGCTGCCGTCCTGGGACTGCTGGGAATTGGAATCGGTGTTCAGGCGGTTGAACATTCCCCAGTTGTAGCCGAGGGTCACGCGAAGCATTTTGCCGATGTCGGCTCCTACGCCTCCGCCAAGCATAAGGTCCATGCTCTCGAAGATGTCCTTGTCGTACATATCAAGGAAGTCGCCCTTAAGCTGGAAGCCCAGGATCTTGACGTCGCCTTTAAGCTTTGAGCTCACGCCGATGCTGGCGGTAGGGCCTGCGAAAGCGAAAAACTTGTTGCCCTGGTAAGGGATGCTGAACATAAACTTGAAAGGTACGTCAATGTAGTGCTCCTCCAGCCTGCCTTTGAGCAGGGCGCTTGCGGCGCCGATGTTAAGGAGCTTATCGGCCGAGCCGCTTGAGAACTCATAATAGAGGCCCGGTACAATGCTGATGTTCTGGGTGAGGGGAATGCCGTAATCCATTCCGGCGTACAGACCGTTAAGGCTGATGGTCTTGTCCAGGCCGGAAGCCTGGATCTTCTGGGTGACATTGGAATAACCTGCGCCTACGCTGATCTGCGCAAAGGCGTTGGTGCCTGCCAGCAGAAGTCCTGCGGCCAGGGCGATTGTCAAAGCTTTTCTCATACTTTATAAAGTTTTTATAGCGTTATTCAGTATTTCTATGGCCTCGTCGGTAGTGGCCCAGCTGGTGCAAAGACGCACCGCGCCGTGCCCGTCGTCGATCTTCTGCCAGTACTCATAGCCCACAAACTGTGCCAAACGTTCCTGCTGCTCCAGCGAAAGTTCCACGAACACCTGGTTGGTGGGGCTGCCGCCGAACAGTTTGAGGCCTTTCTCCTTGATGGCCGCCCTGATTTTCTGGGCCTGCGCAAGCGCGTGTTCCGACAAGCTGAAATACAGATTGTCTGTGAACAGCGCGGCGAACTGCAGGCCAAGCAGCCAGCCCTTGGCCATCATTCCGCCGTTCTGCTTTATGTTGTAGCGGAAATCTTTCTTGTATGCATCGTTGCAAATGACCAGCGCCTCGCCGAAGAGTGCGCCTTGCTTTGTGCCGCCGACATAGAAGATATCGGCGAACTTGCCCAGGTCGGAAGGCTCTATGTCGCACTCAGAGCACATAAGCCCGTAGCCCAGGCGCGCCCCGTCAATGAAGAGGGGGATTTTGCACTCGCGGCAGGCGGCGCTTATTTCGGTGAGCTCCTTGCGCGAGTAGATGGTGCCGAGCTCGGTGGGGAAGGAGATGTACACCATTCCCGGCTGCACCACGTGCTCGTGGTTGGCATCGGCGTAATGTCCCACCACCGCGTCTATGATCTGGGCGGCGGAAATTTTGCCGTCATTGTTCTTGAGGGTGAGGGTCTTGTGCCCGATGTGCTCGATGGCGCCCGTCTCGTGGACGGCTATGTGGGCGGTATCGGGGCAGAGGACGCCCTGATATGGCTTAAGCACCGAAGAGATGACGGTGGCGTTGGTCTGCGTGCCTCCTTCCAGGAAGTGGACGTCGGCGTCGGGGACGCTGAAGGCTTCGCGGATGCGGCGGGCGGCGTCTTTGCAGTAGTCGTCCTCGCCGTAGCCCGGGTTCTGTTCAAAATTGGCCTCCTGGATAACCTGAAGCAGGTAGGGATGGGCTCCCTCGAGATAATCGCTGTAAAAAAGAGGTTTCATCAGTCAATGTTTTTCTTGTCGGCTGTCCAGCCTTCTCTCTGGGCCACACCGCAGGGGTTGCCCTTGAACATTGCGGCGGCTTTCTCGTCGCCCTTGAGCTGCCACTGCAGCCAGGCGGTGGCGATCACGGCGAACTCGCCGCCGTGGAACTTGGCGTACGTTCCGCCGTGGCCCACAGGGTAGTTGGCCGCAAATGCGGGAACGTGGTTGATACGGCTGAAGTCGTCCATTCCGTTGGCGTAGGCGATGTCTTCGGGGCCGCCAAGGAGGTACATTACCGGAGTGTGTATCTTGTTCAGCTTATCCTTTGCAGGCATTGGCATTCCCGGAACTGCGGTAGAAGGGTCGCTGAAAAGGCCGCTGTTGCATATCATTATGGTCTTGAGCCTGGGGTCCTGGCAGTTGTCCAGTGTCTGGAGACCGCCGCAGGACATACCGGCAAGGGCTATGTTCTTGGTGTCCAGCTTGTGGTAATACGGGCTGGAAGGGTCCTCGTTAACCTTGAAAACCCAGTCGATGCCCTGAATCTGCTGCTCGGAAGTGGACTGCGGGCCGCGGTAGCGCTCGCCGTTGAGCGGGATGTAGCCCGTCGCTACTACGATGAATCCCTGGGAGGCAATTTCGTTGAGGAAATTGACGTGCTCCCACGGGGAGTTGGTGCAGGCGCCGTTGCCCCATACCAGTACCGGCAGGAGGTTGTCGTCTCCGAAGGGGGTGATGTTGGCCGGGCGGAATATTGTGTGGGCTTCGAGCGAAGGCTCCTCAACCATAATGGCCTTGTAAGGGCCGGAACCGCCGTCTTCTATTATTTCACATTTGGTGAAGTTCTCGGCGAACGCCGCTGAGCAGAGCGCCGCGAGAAACAGACTTACCAGGGTTTTTGCAATTTTCATAAAGCTGTTTTCTAATAATTAAGTTTCTAAAGATAGCAAAAATAATTATATTCGCTCATTATGAAAGCTTTCAGATATCTCCTGCCCGCCATAAGCGCGGCCCTTCTCATTTCAGGTTGCTCGCCTAAACCCGCCGACGTGCTCTGGCTTGCCGCCGGCCCCGTAGAGCCCCAAGGCCAGCCTTATTACGAATACCGCATCCTCGACCACTGGGACAACCTTAACGACTCGGTAGAAAGAGGCTACGCCGGCAAATCCATCTGGGAATGGACCTCTCCGGAAATCCCCGTAGAGCGCATCCACACCTACGGACGCCTTAACAAGTCCCTGGGAATCAACGGTTCCGTACTCAACAACGTGAACGCCAACCCCAGGATCCTCGATTCCGAGCACATCCGCCGCGTGGCGCAGATAGCGGACATCCTGCGCGAGTACGGCATCCGCACATACCTTTCCATCAACTTCGCTACGCCAATGGCGCTGGGAGAGGTGCCTACGGCCGATCCTCTCGACCCCGCCGTAGTAAAATGGTGGACCGACAAGGTAAATGAGATATACTCCCTCATCCCGGACTTCGGAGGCTTCCTGGTGAAGGCCTCGTCCGAGGGCCAGCCCGGCCCGCAGGACTTCGGCCGCAGCCACGTGGACGGCGCCAATATGCTGGCCGACGCCCTGGCCCCGCACGGCGGAATGGTAATGTGGAGGGCTTTCGTATATGCGGCCACCAGCCCGGACCGCGCCAACCAGGCAGTTGAGGAGTTCAAGCCCCTCGACGGCCAGTTCAGGGACAACGTCATAATCCAGATCAAGAACGGTCCCGTTGATTTCCAGGCCCGCGAGCCCTTCAGCCCGCTCTTCGGCCAGATGGACAAAACCGTCACAATGCCCGAGCTGCAGGTAACGCAGGAATACCTCGGCCAGAGCTTCCATCTGGTATTCCTCGCCCCAATGTGGGAAGAATTCTTTGCCGACGTGCGCAAGTACGCCCGTCTTGACAACAAGGCTATAGCCGGCGTTGCCAATACCGGCCAGGAAGACACCTGGTGCGGACACATCTTCTCGCAGGCAAACTGGTACGCCTTCGGTCGCCTCGCGTGGGATCCCACCCTTACCAGCGAGCAGATTGCCGACGAGTGGATCCACCACACCTTCCTCAAGCCCTGGTGGTGCTCCAAGAAACGTTTCGAGAAAGAATTCGTGACTCCCGTCAAGAAGATGATGCTGGAGTCCCGCGAAGTATGCGTAAACTATACTATGCCGCTTGGCTTCCACCATATCTTCAACGGCAGCCATTACGGCCCGGGCCCCTGGCAGGGTGCCACAAGGCCGGACTGGTCTCCTCTGTACTACCACAAGGCAGGCCCTGACGGAGTGGGCTTCGACCGTACCGTTGCCACCGGATCGGGCAATATAGGCCAGTATCACGAGCCTTTCGCCTCCACAATGGAGAACCTTGCCACCTGTCCGGAGAAGTACCTCCTCTGGTTCCACCACGTTCCGTGGGATTACAAGATGAAGAGCGGACGCACCCTCTGGGATGAGATCTGCCTCCACTACCAGAGCGGAATAGACAGCGTGCGCGGCTTTATCGACACCTGGGCCGCCGTCAAAAAATTTGTGGACGAAGACACCTGGAACAAGGTTCAGGAGCGTCTGGTAATACAAGAAGCAGACGCCCGCTGGTGGCGGGACGCCTGCGTCCAGTATTTCCAGACTTTCTCCGGAATGCCAGTGCCTTCCGACGTTGCCGCTCCCGAAATCCCTCTGGATTCGCTCAAGCGCCGTCGCGGCAACCCGCCCGTCCTTGCGGAGCCGGCCGGGGCCTCATCATTCTAGACGGAATTACTTAAGCGCCTTCAGGGCGGGGAAGAGATACTTGTAAATGAGGTCCTGCTCCGCCTGGAGGTTGTTTGAGTTGGCTGTCACGGCAATTACGGCATCGGCATCAGGATAAACTATGATGTACTGGCCGCGGGCTCCGTCTGCGCGGTAGGCTCCCTCCGGGCACATCCACATCTGATAGCCGTAGCCCAGCATAAAGGTGCTGTTCTCAGGGGTGAGACCCCTTTCTGCAGCGTTGTCCGGGCGTGTTCCCGAAGGAACTGAAGGCACCTGGTATTTGGATGCTTCGGCCACCCATTTCTCGCTGATCAGCTGCTCACCGTTCCACTTTCCCTTCTGGAGGAAGAGCTGGCCGAACTTGGCCATATCCTCGGTCTTGAGGTAAAGGCCCCAGCCGCCGGCGTTAATGCCCTGAGGGCTCTCTTCCCATTCGGGAATCTCGATGTGCAGGGGCTCGAAGAGGCGGGGAGAAAGGAAATCGAGAATCTTTTCGCCGCTAATCTTCTGTGCTATGGCAGAAAGCATATATGTGCCCATAGAGTTGTAGCAGTACCAGGTTCCGGGAGTCTTGGTAACCGGATGGGCGAGGAAAGCCTTCACCCAGTTGTCCGCGCCGCGGCGGTTGACCTCGGTCTCGTGGCCGCAGTTCATTGTAAGGAGGTTATGGACCGTGATGGCTTTGAGGTTGTCCGACATCTCCTCCGGGAGGTATTCAGGGAAGAAATCAACCAGTTTGTCATTTACGGACAGTTTGCCCTGGTCAACCAGCATGCCAATGGCAGTGGCAGTGAAAGACTTGCTCACTGAATGCATTGCGTGGGGCTTGTCCGGGGCGGCATCGCCGTACCAGTCCTCAAAGATCACGTTGCCGTGCTTGAGTACCATAAGGCTCTCGAAAGTGACGCTGGGATCGGCCTCGTCACCTGCCAGAATGGAGTTGACGGCCTCCTGGATGCTTGGCGGGGTGGCAGCCCTTGGCAGGTCAATGATATTCTGCTGTTTCTTGCCCCCGCAGGCGCATAAAAGAAGTGTTGTCAGCGCTAACGCTGAAATAATCTTGATGGTTTTCATATCATTACTGGAATTATATTCTCTAATCTCCGTAAAGATATGAAATAATTGTTAATTCTTTCCGTCTAAAAATATCACTCACATTTGCATTCTGTCCTTTCCCAAACATAGTTTATTTTCCATATTTGTGTCATAACCTATTCTTAAAACTATGACATTTTATCTTGTAACAACAGACCATCTGGAAACCCGTATCTGGTTTAGAAACCAAGAAGACTTCAAGGCAGCAATGAATGCCATACCACTGATAGCCTATGCTAACGGGGTGGTCATCCTGGCTTTCATCTTGATGTCAAATCACGTTCACTTCGTCCTTCAGTGTACCTATGAGCAGGCCGTTGCCTTTATCAACGAGTTCAAAAGGCACTGTTCTTTTTATCTAAGCAGAAAGTATCACCTCAAGGAAACACTGAAAAGCAACAAGGTAGATATCCAGGAACTGGATTTTTACGAAGAATCTCTTGAGCGTGCAATTGCTTATGTACAGATGAACAGCGTGGCGGCCAACATCTGTCTTCAGCCTAACGGCTATCCTTGGGGAACCGGAGACTGTTTTTTTAGAGTCTCTCCCCCAAAAGGAACACCTCTCGAGTGCCTTTCAGAACGCGCCCGCATCCGCCTCATGCACAGTAAGATGACACCGCCCCGCGGTTTGGCCGTAGGGGAAGAGGGATACATATTACCGGACTCTTATGTGCAGAAGAAATTCGTGGAATCTCTTTACCGCACACCCAAGCGTATGTCGGTTTTCCTTTCCAGATCTTCTAAAGCAAAGGCGGCCCTGAAGTCGCAGGAATCCTTAACCCCTTCATTCAAGGATCAGGATGTGCTCTCTATGGTAGGGGATATGTGCCGGAATCTGTTCAAAAAAAGTTCGATAGCGGAATTGAACCCTTTGCAGCAATCAGAGATCTTACGTCAGATGAGGTATAGGTTTTCTTCCAACATCAATCAGATGTCCCGCGTAACAGGCTTGCCGTACGAGACGGTAGTCAAATTACTGGACTCCTTTTAAAGAGAGTGCGCCTTCCGTCCAAAAAAACAGGACGGAAGGCGCATTTTACCCCTATTATTGCTCCTTGCGTCCCTAATTCTAGGACGGAAGGAGCACTAGACCCTCAAAACGACAATTATCGCATCAGGCGGCCGGTGGCAAGGTTGAGCTGGTAATTGTAGGTGGTGCGGCCCTTATAGTAGAAAAGGGTGAGGTTGGTGTCGTTGCGGAAGAAGATGTTGTTCAGGAGGGGATCCGTGTTGCGGTTGACGCAGACAGTCTCCGCCCAGGCAAGGACGTAGGAGCCGTTGGATTTGCGCTGGACCACAATCACAGTGTATCCGCGAATATTGAACAGGGCGGCATTGTAGCCGGAAGAAGTCTCCTTCTTTGCATTCCGATAAGCCTCCACCAGGGACGATTCTGCGTCCACGGCACCGTAGGTGACGCTTCCGGCGCTGGAGGAAGCCCTGGGGTTGTTCTTGAGCCACCACTGTATTGCCTGGTCCGTCATCTCATCCGCCTTGCTGAGCTCCACGAGCGATGCGTCCGCCATCAAAAGCTGCCTTGCGAACTCAATTTCTGGGTTGATGGCACTGGCCACCGCATCTATGTATGAGCTGCCTTCTATCCTGCCGTCGGCAAGGTACTTGCCGCAGAAGGATACGGCCTGCAGGCTCTCCTTTTCCGGGTCGAAGGTGATGACGCTGCGCTGGGCCTTGCCCGCGCCGTCCTCCCTGAGGGCGCCCGTCACCAGGATGTCTCTTTCGCCTACGCGCTCCACCCTGATTCCGTCCTTGAATTCCTTGAAAGCGGTGCCGTCCGCCTCAAAGCAGGGATAGCCCACGCGGTTCTCAAGTTCCCATTTCCCGTCCCGCGGGGCCAGCGTGACAACGTTCATATTGTTGGAATTGGCATCGGGATAGAGATGGAAGACCTTGGGGCCGGAGGCCGTCTGAAGCGGGTAGGTGAGGCCCGGCGCAGGGGCGGCTGCAAGCGCAGCCACAAGCGCCTGCGCCTCTTCCGCGCTTGGCAGCGGCAACGCTTCCGCGGTCTCTTCAACCTTTGCCACAGTGCCGCAGGAAGCAATCAGGACAAGGCCCGCCAGGGCGCTCAGATATCTAAGAACGTTCATAATCTATTGAAATTTTCAACAAAGATATGCATTCTTTATGCCAGTTAACATCTTTAATCAATTCTGACCTGCGAGTCCGGGAGGCTTTTTGCTTTATTGGGGCAATCTTGCTAAATTTACGGAAACAACACTAAACGATATGCCAACATACAGAGACCTGTTCGAGAAGCTCGGTAAGCTGAGCCAGGAACAGCTGGATTCAGAAATCCGCATCATTCCAGTCGGATATACCGATGCCGACGCCCTTGCAATCCTGAACTATCAGACCATTCCGCACGTACTGGAACTGACCAAAGCCGTCCGCGACCTGTATTACTGCAAGCCTTCCGAAGAAGAAGACTGGGTAGCCTCCGGCGTAATGGACTTCTCCGAGTCCGAAGTCCAGGACCTGGGAATAGCAGACGATCCGGACTACGCCCTTATCTGCAAGAAAGGGGAAATCATCTTCAAAATCAAAGACAATATCCAGCTGGCGCCCGAAATGCCCGCAGACGTCGGCCTTGACACAAGCATACTGCCATTATGAAAAAGCTTTTATTCCTGATTGCCGCTTCCTTGCTCGTATTCTCCTGCAAGACCGGCAGCGTAAAAATCAAGACTTCCCAAGGAGACCTTATCGTTACTCCCTTGACCGACAATTCGGTACGCGTAGTGATGAAAGGGGAGCCCACACACAATGTAGAGGAGCTCATCTTTACTGAAAAAGTACAAACCCCGGCTTTCAAGAAAACAGAAGATGCGTCTTCCATAACCATCCAACTGGCTCAGATGAAGGCCGTCTATGACAAAACTTCCGAGACCCTTGCGTATTACGGCAAGGATGGAAACCTGCTGTTCAAGGAGCAGCCCGGCACCCGTGTCCTCAAGAAAACCACTGTCGGGGGAGTGCCCATCCCTGCTACCAGCACCGGAACGGCCAAGCTTACCCAGCCCGATCCCATACAGGGCGACCCCACCTACTTCACCAGCCAGACATTCGTGATGCAGGACGGCGACCACCAGTACGGAACAGGCCAGTTCCAGGACGGATTCCTGGATATAATGGGACTTGCACACCGCCTGGTTCAGCTCAATACGCAAACCTCAATCCCCGTTATCATTTCCAGCAAGGGATACGGCATATTGTGGCATAATTACGGAGAGACCTTCTTCAACAAGCCCTCCCTTACCAAGGTCCTCAACCCTCTGCCGCAGGCCAGCCCCGCTCCTTCACCCGTTCCGGGTATGCGGGCAATGCCTGCTCCCAAGATCTTCGCCGGGGAATTCAGCATAGACAAGGCCGGCAAGTACTGCCTGTACGTATATGGAGGCGACCACGTAGCCCGTGGAGGCCACAAGATTATAGTTGACGACCAGGTTGTGTTCGAAGACTCCGACGGCTGGGTGACAGCCGTATCGGCTTTCGCCAACCTCGCCCCCGGAACGCATACCGTGCAGTACCAGGGCTCTTCAGAAGACAGCGTAGAGTTCGGCTGGCGCGCAGTAGATCAGACAACCACGTTCTCTTCGCCCGTATCGCAGAATCTGGATTACACCGTATTCGCAGGCAATGCAGACCAGGTAATTTCTACCTACAGGACCCTCACCGGCCCCATCCCCGAACTGCCGGACTGGGTATTCGGATATATCCACTGCCGCGAAAGGTATGACACCCAGGCCGAACTGCTCGAGAATGCCAGGGAGTTCCACAGAAGGGGCATTCCCGTTAGCTGCATAGTTCAGGACTGGCAGTGGTGGGGCAAGACCGGCTGGAATTCGATGGTGTTCGACAAGGATAAGTATCCCGATCCAAAGGCAATGGTGGACGAAGTCCACGACCTTGGAATGAAGCTGATGATATCTGTATGGTCAAGGGTTGAGACAGGTTCCGTGCTCGGCGACAACCTCACCGAGAAGGGCTACTTCATCCCTGGAACCGAGTGGGTTGACTACTTCAATCCCGAGGCCGCAGAATACTATTGGGAGAGCTTCCGCGACAGCCTTGTAAAGGTTGGCTTCGACGCCTGGTGGTTTGATTCTACCGAGCCTGACAACGACTACGAGCTTATGAACCGCCGCGTTGCCAACAACACCATTCCCGGAAACGTCTATCGCAACGTATATCCTTTGCTGGTGAACCGCACAATGTACGAAGGATTCAAGAAATACGATCCGGACAATATGCCTCTGGTACTTACCCGCAGCGCCTTTGCAGGGGCCCAGAGATACGGCATCTTCACCTGGTCAGGCGACGTGGGCCACGACTGGACCACCTTCAAGCGCCAGATCATAGGAGGCCTGGGCCAGATGGCCGCCGGCCTTCCCTGGTGGACCTACGACGCTGGAGGATTCAGCCGTCCTCGCGACCAGTACACCAGCCAGGAATACCAGGAAAGGATGCTCCGCTGGATACAGACATCTGTATTCCTGCCTATGATGCGCGTCCACGGAAGCGGCAGCCACACCGAGCCCTGGAACTACAGCGATGAGACATACAGGATATTCGTAGATTGCATCAACCTCCGTTACAAGCTGATGCCTTACATTCTGGAGAACGCCAAGAAAGTTTCGGAAGAAGGCTATACGCTTATGCGTCCGCTTGTCTTTGACTTTGCGGACGATGCCCAGGCACTGGAGCAGGACTGCGAGTTTATGTTCGGCCCCGATTATCTGGTATGCCCCATTACCGAGCCGGGCGTAACCACCTGGAGGGTTTATCTCCCCAAGAACGAGGCCGGATGGGAAGAGTTCCGCAGCGGCGTGCGCTACCCGGGAGGGCAGTACATAGACTGCCCCGTGGATCTGGAATTCATTCCGGTATTCAAGAGGCTGTAAATTAAAAGAGCTCCGGAGGTCCGGAGCTCTTTTATTATTACTTCCAAGGTTCCAGCACTATGCTGAAGCTTCGCGGCTGGTTGCCGTCTATGGTGTACTGAGGCTCTGTCCGCGCGCCCCAGGCGTCGTTTCCGCCCACTCCGTGGATGGCGCCGTCCACGTTGACCGTGATGCGGTCGCTGTTCTGCATCTGGTAGCGATGCGTGCATTTCTCAAGGCTGGATTCTTCATACGGCCAGGCCCTGAAGTTGAAAGGAGTCCCCGAGCTTACCCTTATCCTTGCAGAGTCATCCCCAATAGTGAACCAGCGCACATCCGTGCGGTTGCCGTTGTCCTGAGGCACCTCGTACCATTCCGCAAATTCATTTACAGGAAGGGACCACAGACCCACGTTGTAACCTGTCTTGCGGTCCGGATAGTTCTCCCACGGGCCTCGTCCGTACCACTGTATCTGACAGAATTCTGCCGGCACGTAGAAGTGGAAGCCGAACTTGGGCATCAGCTGGATTCCCTGGGCGGTGGGGGAGTACTGTGCATAGGCCGTAACCTGGCCGTAGCCATTTACGGAGTAGGTGAGGGAATAATCCGCTCCTACAGGCAGCTGCATCTGGAATATCACATTCACCGCCCCGGAAATCTTCTTTATGCTGACTTTCTTGATGGTGCGGTTAGCTGCTGCGTCTCTCCAGTCCGCAAGCCTGGTTTCGTAGCTGTTGCGGCGCTGGCTGTCGTTGGCCGGTTTCCAGAAATAGGGTTCGAAAGGTCCGCTTATGAGGTCCTTTCCGTCTGCCTGCCATTTTACCAACGATCCGTCCAGGGCGTTCAATTCTATGTTGAAGCCGTTGCCGGTTATATAAATTGCATTGCCTTCGCGCTTGGCCTTGGGCCTTTTTCCGCCGTCAAACTGCCGTACCGGAGACTGCTCCCTTACAAGGAACTGTTCCCTTGCTACGTGGAAGTCTGAAGGAGCCCAGATGCAGTTCTGCTTCAATGCGGCCCAGACGTTGAGGATCAGTTCGCCCGGTGCGTCAGGAGCATCGCCTATGGTGATTGCAGACCCATTGAGGGTGGCTGCGCCGCGGCTTGCCGGCATTCCGTCCACCAGCCATTCGTAGCCGTAGTTGAATTCGTCCAGCGATGTGAAATCGTATCCGTTTTCAAGGTTTACGGTCTTTCCGCCATTGTATTTGAAAGTGATGTACTGATATACTTTCCCTACCTGATAGTAATGGGGATGAGGAGTGCGGTCAGGAGAGAGGAGTCCGTTGAAGCAGAACGGTCCGTCGTTGGGGAAGTCCCCGAAATCGCCTCCGTATGCCCAGTATTCTCCCGGTTGAAGGTTGATGGAGGTTATGCTGCCGTCATAGGACAGTTTGCTGTCCTTGATGGGCGTGGCGATGCCCTGGTCCACCCAGTCCCAGATGGCGGCGCCCATAATGGAAGGATCGGCATTTATCACCTCCCAGTATTCGTCCAGGTTGCCAATGGCGCTGCCCATCGCGTGGGCGTATTCGCGCATAATGAACGGCCTGTCCGTTATCCTTTGGGCCTCGGTGCGGAGCCTCTCAGGGGTGAGATAGCCATCGTCGTAGATATCGGACTGGTCGCGGTCTGTGTCGCAGATTATAGGGCGGGAAGGGTCCAGGGCGCGGACTGTTTCGCGCATTGCGACCATATTCTTGCCCGTGCCTCCTTCGTTACCAAGAGACCACATAATGATGCTGGGATGGTTCTTGTCGCGCTGTACAAGGGCTTCGGCCCTGTCCACGTGTGCCAGGCGCCAGATATCCTGGTCGCCTACCACAGTGTTGGCGCGCCTTGAACCGTGGCTTTCCTGGTTGGCTTCGTCCATTACGTACATTCCGTATTCGTCGCAGAGCTGGTACCAGCGCGGGTCGTCGGGATAGTGGCTTGTGCGCACCATATTGATGTTGGCCTGCTTCATAAGTTCAAGGTCGCGGCGCATCAGATCCTCGGTGACGGTCCTGCCGGTCCTTGGATGGTGCTCGTGGCGGTTCACGCCTTTCATCTTTACAACCTTTCCGTTGATCTTGAAGAGTTCGCCGTCCACCTCTATTGTGCGGAAGCCGGTCTTGTAGTGGAAGGTTTCAGATCCGTCCAGGGATATTTCCACATCGTAGAGGGCAGGGTGTTCCGCGGACCAGAGTGAAGGCCTGTCTATGTCAAAGGAGATGGTGGAAATCTGCTCTCTGCTGCCGTCCAGGGCTACCGTGGCGGACTTTTTCTGCCCGTTGAATACTACCGACAGCCGGGCGTCAGCACCGGTTATTCCGCTCCTGTTGTCCAGGCTTATCTCTACGTCCAGATGGCCCGCCGTCATAGCCTTGTTTAGGCTGGATTTGATGAAATAGTCCCGTATGAAAACCTCCGGCCTGGTCCACAGCCTTACGCTGCGGAATATGCCGCTGAAACGCCACATATCCTGGTCCTCCAGGTAACTGCCGTCTGACCAGCGGTAAACTTCCACGGCCAGTTTGTTGGCTCCTGGGCGAAGATATTCAGTGACTTCAAACTCCGCGGGAGCCATTGAGTTCTGGCTGTAACCCACCTTCCGGCCGTTTATCCAGATGTACATTGCGGACTTCACTCCGCCGAACTCCAGGAAATAGTGCTTGGTGGGATCTACCTGTTCCAGTTGTATTTCCGTGACATAACTGCCCACGGGGTTGCGGTTCTCATAGCTGAACCAGGTTTTGTTGTCCGGTTCGTCCATCACCCTTGGCCAGGCCATCTTGTAAGGCGAAGTCATATTGGTGTATATGGCTTTGCCGAATCCGGCCAGCTGCCAGGGGCAGGGGACCACTATGTCGCTCCAGCCGCTGCAGTCATAGTCTTCTTTGTAGAAATCTTCCGGGCGGCTCTGAGGGTCGCGGGCCCAGTTGAATTTCCATTTACCGTCAAGGACCATTACGTCGCTGCGGTGATTGATGTCGCAGGGGAGGTCCAGGGTAGCGTGATACGGTTCCTTGTTAATACCTATGACGTTGGGATTCTCCCAGTCTGGCGCATCGGGCGCTACGGTTACAACGGGGTCCGGCCTGCGCTGGAAAGGCTGCGCGGACAAGGAAATAGCCGCTGTCAATGAAAGCAGGATTGCTACTGAAGTTTTTCTCGATATTTTTTTCATTCTGTTCAGAAATTACTTGGCAATTATTCTATAATTCAGAGCCTGGAGGTAGGCCAGGAGCGCCATCTTGCCGCGCATTGTTTCGCGCGGGGTGAACTCTCCGTTCACCCACATATACCTTATGTTGAAGAACGATTCCTGGCGGGGCCAGCCCCCGTCGTTCCAAGACGGGTAGCATTTGGTAAGGATTATCTGGGCGTCGCCTCCGTCGCCCCTGGACCAGGTCTCGGTGCCGTTGAATGGAGTCTGGCCGGGATGGGAGCCGGGAACTCCGTCATTGCGGCCTGTGGTGTAGCAGTCCGTAATGTGCCTTTCACCTAGTCCGGTCATCTCCACAATGTTGCCTGGATTGCGGCCCAGGCCCCATCCGGCTTCGCTGAACATTGCCTTTTCAAGCTGTGCCTTGCGGGCAGGGGAGGAGGCCACGCAATGGGCCATCATAACCAGGTGGAGATTCTCGGAAGTCTGCCAGCGTGCGTCATTGGCAGCGCGGCGTGAAGGCCTTTCGGCCATAGGCTTGATGTTGTTTTCGTCCGCGTGCCAGTCAACGCTGGATTTGATATTGGCGTAGAGTTGCGGGTAGTGGCGTTCCTGCGGGCAGGTGAGGTAAGCCGCGCACGCCCAAATCTGATAGTACGCGTTGCGTCCCTTGTCAAAGATTGGGCTTTCCGGCCCCTTGACCATACTTTCCTGTGCAAAGATGTCTTCCCATTCACGCCTTCCCGTGACATTGTAAAGGAACGCGGCGGCCATCTGGCGGAAGTCGCGCCCGCGCATCCTGGCGCTGCCAATATCCTGGGTGTCATCCAGTTGCTTGTTTTCCTGGCTGGAAGCGAAGCGGAAAGCCTTGATGGCCTCCTGGGTGTAGTATGTGCAGAGCGAGTCGTTCTTGTTTATGCGGAAGGCATCGGCCAGGATGGCACAGTTGGCGGCATTCGCCCACGCCGCCATAGTGGTGCATCCGGCCTGGAACATTATGCTCCATTCCTTGGAAGGGTTGGTGACGCCCTGGGAATAGGCGTCCCCGTCCCTGATGCTCAGGAAGAAGTCCGCCTCGTTGCGGGCTTCGTCTATCAGGTCCGGGATGCCGTTGCCGCTCTCGCGGATGCCCAGGTCATCCTGCTCAAGCCCCCATCCATCCATAAGGATATAGGGGAGGAGCATATCGTAAATGTTGCTTACGTGTGCAAGGTGGCGGTCCCAGTCAAAGGCGTCCGAATGGCCGCCGCGTACCTCCGTGTTCACGGGGTTGCCAGGGAGACGGTGCTGCCAGAAGGCAGATTCGAGGGCAGGCTTGAAGTGCGGCTCGTCCCAGACGTCGCCGCGGATGGTGCGCCAGTCCGGGTGCCAGGGCTGCAGGTCAGTCTTGTAAACGGTGAAGCCCACGGGGTCAACCTCAGGAATGAACATAGGCTGCCTTGGAACGGGGTTTACGTGTTCCGGATCGATGGGTTCACCAAGCCTCATATAGTAGTAGCCGCGTACGGAGAACCGGAACGGCTGGAAATAAACGTCCTGTTTTATGTCAAAGTCCATGCTGCAGCCAACGTCCTCCACTACCAGGCGGTAGCGGCCGGGCTTGGTGTACTTGAAGTCTATGTTCCATACGTCGGAGCCGGTCAGGTCCTTTGCCCCGGCCTCGTTCTTGGATGCGCTCTGGGCCTTCCAGAAACGGACGTTTCCTACTTTGCTGTGCTTTCCTGTGAGGGTATTATACAGATAGACATTCTTCCCTTCGAAAGATTTGTAGTCCCTGGGGCCGCCTTCGCCAAGCCAGAGGTACAGGTCAGCCTCCTTGACGGGTTCGGAAGGAATATAGCCCAGGATGTTCACGTGAATGGCTTCGGACTGGGAGTTCCAGATGTCAAAGGTAACCTGGGCGGAAGAGGTGTCGGAGCCAATGCCGGACGGGATGCTTACGGTATAGCTGCAACCCTGTTTCATTGCCTTGGGCAGTTGCAGGAAAATCCAGTGGTCCAGTTCGCTGGTCAGGGTGTGGTCAGTGTTCATAGGCTTTGACTTGCGGAAAGCCTGAATGGCGGCGCGGCTGCCGTAGGACTTGTCATCACTGGAGGAGATAATCCATTCCCCGGCCCTGGCCACGGCTTCCGGGTTGAGCCTTGGGGCAAAGACAAGGAGCGTGTCGTCGCCTTCCGCAAAGGAGTGGCCAAGGTAGGCGCTGGGGCCTGTGGCATCGTCCCTGTAATGGACTTCGCCATCCCTGAAATGTACCATAAGGTATTCTTTGTCAATGACTTTCAGCTCAAGGAACTTGGTGGCTCCCGCTGAGACAGGAATCAGCAGGGCGAGCAAAGAGAGCAGGGCGGTGGTAAGGAATCCCTTTTTCATAGAATCTCAATGTTAATATTGGAACGGCATATCAAATATAAGAAATTAGTGCTTCTTTTTATGTATATTTGTTTGAAACTAAATTAACTGAAAGGATATGGCTGACAAGATTTCACGCCGAGAAGCCTTGAAGGGCCTTCTCTTTGCCGGAATGGGAATTGCCACAGGCGGCATGCTCCTAAAGTCTCAGGTTGCGCAGGCAAGGGCTGCAACGCCTTCCGCCCCTTGGAAAGAGGCTCCGGATGGAACCAAGATTGATACCCGCACCTGGGACAAGCTGGGGGAGACCCTTGGAATGCTTGGCCTGGGTTGTATGAGGCTGCCTACACGCTCCGGCGGCGGCAGCGGCGGCTATGGCCGCAACCAGCCGCTTGACCAGGAAGCGGTCAACGCAATGGTAGATTATGCCATCGCCCACGGTATCAATTATTTTGATACCGCTCCCGCCTATGGCGAATCTGAAGTGGTGACCGGCAAGGCTCTCAGCCGTCATCCGCGATCAGCCTTCAAGATAGCCACCAAGATGTCCAATCAGAACGGAAGGCCCACCCTGGAGGCAGGACAGCAGATGTTCGAGACCTCCCTGAAGAACCTTCAGGTAGATTACGTGGACTTCCTGCTGTTGCATAACGTCCAGAATATGTCCGGATTCAACACCCGCTTCCGCACCAACGGCCTCTTTGACTGGCTGCTGGAGCAGAAGGCCAAGGGCAGGATCAAGCATCTGGGATTCTCCTTCCACGGCTCTAATGACGACCTTCCCGGCCTCGTGGACCTCTATGACTGGGACTTTGTGCAAATACAGCTCAACTATGCGGACTGGAAGGAAATGTCTTCCGGCTGGGCTGGCAATTCGGGTACCACAAGTTCCGAATTCCTGTATAACTATCTGGTGGGCAAGGGTATACCTGTCCTGGTAATGGAGCCGATAAAGGGCGGAGCGCTGGCCAACGTGAGCGACGGAGTGGCGAGCGTGCTGCGCGAACGCCATCCGGATCTCACCCCGGCCGCCAACGCACTTACATTTGTGGGCTCCCTCCCGGGCGTAATGGTTACCCTCAGCGGTATGTCCAATATGGAGCAGTTAAAGGAGAACGTGTCCCTGTTCACAGGCTTCAAGCCGTTCAATGAAAGCGATATGGCATTTATGCATAATGTTGCGGACCTGTATAAGTCCAGGGGACAGATTCCTTGCACCGCCTGCTCATACTGTATGCCTTGCCCTGCGGGCGTGGACATCCCCGGCAACTTCAAGATATTCAACAGCGCCAGCGATGCCCTGCTTACATCCGATACTGACCGCCAGGATGTCATTGACAAGAGGAAAGCCTTCCTGAAACTCTACACCGCCCAGGACAAGGCCATAAGGGCCGATGCCTGCGTAGGATGCAACGCCTGCCTGCCAAAATGCCCGCAGCACATAAGCATCCCTCAGCATATGGAGCGTATCCGCACCCTTGCAGGGACTATCTCATTGTAAGGAAAGGGTCAATATCCGTAGCGCTTCCTGTAGCCCAGAACCAGGGCGGCGGACAGGATAAGGGCGAAGACCTCCGCAAAATTCACCGCGGACCATATGCCGTCTATGCCTAACAGCAGCGGCAGTACCATCACGCATCCCAGCTCGAACACCAGAGTCCGGGTAAAGGATGCTACGGCCGAAACGGGCCCGTTGTTAAGGGCCGTGAACCAGGCCGATGTGAACATATTGAACCCGCAGATCAGGAAAGAAATCATATAGATATGCAGCGCGTGTTCAGTAAGGCTGCACAGTTCCTGGTCATATCCCACGAACAGGCGCGAAAGGGCCGGCGAGAGCAGCTGCACGGCAGCCGTGATGAGCACGCTGCAAATACCTATCAGTACAAGGCTTTTGTGGAGCAGGCTGCGCAGTTCCTCCTTGTTTCCCGCGCCGTAGTTGAAGGCTATCACCTGGGAGATGCCCATATTGTAGCCGATGAAAATGGAGCCGAAGATGAATCCCACGTACATCAGCACGCCGTATGCGGATACGCCGTTCTCTCCTATGTACTTCATCAGCTGAAGGTTGTAGCAGATGCCAATTATGTTGAACGAGATGTTCCCCACGAATTCGGAAAGTCCGTTCAGGCAGGATTGGCCCACCGCGTTCCAGTCCAGGCCGCAGTTGTGCACAAACTGCACTATGGTTTTGTTCCTGCGGGATTCGAAGAAGCCCAGGGGGATGAAGCCGCCCACCAGGAAGGATGCGGCCGTGGCTACGGCGGCGCCGGTGAGCCCCCATCCGAAGCCGGCCACGAAAACGGCGTCCAGCACTATGTTGGTAAGTCCGCAGGCAATGCTGTTCATAGTGCCCAGTTCCGGGCGCCCTGCGGTCATAAAGAAAGGCTGGAAGGCCATCTGAAGCATATACACGGGCAGGGCGGCGGTGAGGATGCTGCCGTAGATAACCGCCAGGCGCACCATTTCCCCCTCTGCTCCCAGGGCTATTGCCACGGGTTTCATAAAAACAATCAACAAGGCCGAAATGATAGCTCCCGCTATGAAAGTGAGGCGGATGAGCATAGTGAAGATGCGGTTCGCGCGCTGCGGGTTTCCTTCGCCGAAGGTCTTGGAAACCAATGCGCTTCCCCCCGCGCCCACCATCAGGCCCAAAGCGGAGATGATGGCTATTCCAGGCCAGATGATGTTCATTGCCGCAAAGGCTGTGCTGCCTGCATAATTGGAAATGAACCACCCGTCAACGATGCTGTATATTGATGTCACCATCATCATAAGCACCATTGGCCCCATAGCCTTCAATATCCTTCCGTAACCGTAATGGCCTTCAATCTCTGTCATGGCGGGGCAAAAATATGGTTTATTATCCTTTTTTCAAAAATACCTGCTTTTATGTGCTTTTTGTGCAGGGAATAGTTATATTACAAGGTAAATCCAAGACCACAATGAAACACCATTCCATTTTCATCGCTCTGGCGGCTTTTGCACTCATCTCAGTGTCGGCCTGCAACGATACGGGAGCAAGGCAGGACGCCCGGAAGATAACCCCCATAGGCGACAATCTTGTATGCCAGCCGGTGCTGGATACCATAGTCCGCCTTGGCGAAGGCGCAATCTGGGACTACAAATACAACAGGCTCCTGTGGATAGACACGCAGGGGAGCGTCATGATCTATACCCCGGACAACGGAAAGAACAGGGAAATAAAGCTGGGAACGGATGTGGGCACCGTGGTTCCGTATAAGAAAGACAAGATAATAGTCGCCATCCGCACAGGAGTATATGAGCTGGACCTCAAGGACGAATCGCTCACCTTTTTATGCGACCCGGAGGGAGGCATCCCCGGAAACAAATACAACGACGGCAAATGCGACGCCCGCGGCCGCCTGTGGGTGGGCACGATGGACAATAACTCCACTCCCAACAAAAGCGGATTGTATCTTGTGGAAGGAAAGGGGAAAGGCAAGAAGATGCTCAGTGACGTAACAATCTCCAACGGCGTCTCCTGGTCTCTGGACGGTAAGACAATGTATTACGCAGACACCCCTACAGGCAAGGTTTCGGCCTTCGACTTCAATGAAAAGAAAGGCGAAATCTCCAACAGGAGAGAGATCATAACAATCCCTGACGGTATGGGAAACCCGGACGGAAACACCCTGGATGCTGAAGGTATGCTCTGGGTGGCCAATTGGGAAGGGGGCTGCGTAACCCGCTGGAATCCCCATACCGGCGAGATGCTTTGCCGCATAGATGTCCCTGCGCCCAATGTATCTTCCGTTGCTTTCGGAGGCAAGGACCTGGATGAGTTGTATATAACCACTGCATCCATCTATATGCCCCGCGGCAGTGCCGCCAGGTATCCCCAGGCAGGCAAGCTGTTCGTGGTCAAGCCAGGTGTCAAGGGGGTCAAGAGCAAGTATTTCCACGCTAATTAAAGAGATAATCGATATGAAAAGGTTTTTGTTATTAGTAATCGGTGCTTGTCTGGCGGTGTCTTTTTCCGCTTCCGGGCAGGCGAACCAGGTAATAAATGAGAAGGATATGACTAACGAACAATTGAAAGGATTCATTGTCAAGGCCTTGGAAGATATGAAGGCTAAGGCGGAAGAAATGGGTATTGAAGGTGTGGCTACAGCCTCCGTCCTGAACAAAGGCGAAACCGTAGACTGGATAGGCGAAATGAAGGTGGTAGGTACGCCGTACAAGCTCAAGGAAGGCTGGAACCTGGTTGCAATTGCCTGGTCCAAATGCGGAGAGGTGATCGCCACCGAGGCCGACAGCGGAAATCCCAACCATAAGAAGATCAATGGCGAGCTGGGATATGTCGGAGGCGCGTATGACGAGTTCCTGGGCTGCAAGATGGCATTCGCTTTCAGCGGAGCTACTTCAGAAGAGGACCTGGAAGTGGCCAAGTATGGAATAGCCAAGATGAAGGGCTATATGTCCGAGCAGGGAGGCATCCTGAGAAAGGACCAGTTCATCCAGGTAGCCCTGGTGGTAAAAGACATACAGAAATCCGCAAAGGCCTGGGCCATCCTGCTTGGCGTTCCCGAGCCTGAGATCTGGGTGAACCACCTGCGCAGCAACCCCGGTAATCCATATACCTACAGGGGAAAAGACATTCCGTGCGACTTGCAGATGTGCGTCATTGATATGGGCGGCTGGGCTCTGGAATTGCACCAGATAGACGACACGCCAAGCACGTTCCGCGAGTTCCAGGACGAGCACGGCTTTGGCGTACATCACCTGGGATTTGAAGTAGGTGACGCACGCGACAAAGTCATCCAGTTCCTTAAGGATATGGGCTACGACACTGACCGCACAATAGGAATTTACCCCGGCAGCAGCTGGACCATAGTGGATACCGAAGACGTGCTGGGGGTAAATCTCAATATCAAGCCCGTACGATAGGGCAGTTTACCTTAATGTAACTGCAGGGTTCACGGGGATCCTGCCGGGATCGTTGGCTGCGCAAACCGCCAGCCAGGCCACCATTGTAGCATCGAGGGCCAGGTCATTGAGGGAGAGGCGCTCGTAAGTGTCCATAATGGTGTGATAGGTCCTGTTGTATTCCAGAACATCCTGAATGAACTGATATGCAGGGAGGCCTATCCTTGAGAACGTTACGTGGTCTGTAGAGCCTGTGTTCCTGGGAGAAAGGTAGTTGAATCCAAGGGGCTCGATATACTTCATCCAAGCCTCGAAGAAAGGATAAGCCGAGTCATTCCTCTCAAGGTAAATGCCGCGGAAACGTCCGGATCCGTTGTCCATATTCAGGTAGAGGGCGAACTTGTCATATCCGGGAAGTTTCTGCTGCTCCTTGTACAGGTATTTCTCCATATAACCGCGAGAGCCGTAAAGTCCCTGCTCCTCGCCGCCCCACAGGGCAAGGCGAATGGTCCTTTTTGGCTGAATTCCAAGGGCCTTGAGGATACGCATAGCCTCAATCATCACTATACAGCCGGAACTGTTGTCAGCCGCGCCGGTGCCGCCGTGCCAGGAATCCAGGTGAGCGCCGATGAGTACAATCTCGTCCTTGAGCTTGGGATCGGTTCCGGGGATTTCGGCATAGACGTTATGGACCTCCTGGTCGTCGGTGAACTTGTTGATGAGTTCCAGCTCCATCTCCACCTTCTGGCCGTTCTGAATGAGACGTACCATCCTTCCGTGGTCCTCTATAGGCATCATAATTTCCGGAGTAGGTTCGGGGGAGCCCACCGTATATGAAACGCCTGTGCCGCTTGGAACATTGAAGGAACCGCGGCCGGTTACGATGCAAACGGGCCTCTCGCTTGCAAGGAGCTCGTTTGTCAGTCTCTGGAGCTCCTGGCGGGCATTCCTGTCAGCAACTGACTGTGCGGAAACCTGCCCGGAAGAGGGAGGGCCGGCAGGGGAGACGGCGTTGCTGGTACGGCTGTCCAAAGCTAGGGTTTGCAATTGCTCCTCTGTATAACGGCTTGCCAGCGGGTCGAAACTTATCCTGTATGTCTGGGTGGCGGGCATAAGCAGGATCTTGCCGCTTATGTTGCCCCTGTATTTTTCCAGGTCTTCTTTAGTCTGTACGTCAAAGATCACGCACTCTGCTTTCACAAGGCCGTTTGTGCTACCTGACCAGGCTTTGGGATTGACGGAGAAAGCGCAGTAGTAGGGAGATGTCATTGCTGCATAGGTCTTTACCACATCCCATCCGCCCCTGGTGAACTCAGTAGCGAATTCTGCGCGTGGGTTGGACAGGCTGAACTCCTGCAACTTATTGATTACCAATGACTCGGCCCTGCGTTTCTGTTGGGAGGCAGTCAGCCTGGAGCCCAGGAGGTCGGTCATAAACTGTGAGATCTCCTGTATCTTGGAATTGTTCAGGCCTTCTTCTTTGATTTTGGTGGCCAGTTCAGGAGATTGCGACACTTGTGCGCTTGCCAGGTTGCAGCCGAATATGGCGGCAAGCAAGGGGACGAGGAAAAAAACTCTTTTCATTGTATCTTGGGATTAATTGTTACCACTTGTTATAATGGATACGCTCTGGTTTCCACTTGTCCTTAGGTTGGTCATTGCCTGCAGGGAAACCTATGGGCACTACGCAGAGGGGGCGGGCGTTTGAAGGGATTCCAAGCACTTCGATGACGGCGTCGGCGCGGGCGTCATAGTCTGCCGCCGTCCATACGGCGCCAAGGCCCAGCGCCTCCGCCGCAAGGAGAAGGTTCTCCGTAGCGGCTGATGCGTCAAGTTTCCAGTTGGGATTGGGGCGCCCTTCGCCAAGCATTGTCTCCCCGCAGACTACTATTGCCAGAGGGGCGGTTTCAAGCATCCGGTTAGGGATTTCCTTTGCCAGCCTGTCGAGCGTTTCACGGGTGTTGACTACTACAAAGTGCCAAGGCTGGACGTTCATTCCTGAAGGAGCTGACATAGCGGCCCTGAGAAGAGTCTCTACCATCTCTTCCGGGACAGGCTGGTCAGTATATGAGCGTACGCTCTTACGCGAGAAAATGTTGTTCAGGACCGCCTGGGCGGCATCATTTGAAGCCTCCGGCGCTTTTTGACGGGAACTGCAGGCTGTGAACACTGCCATTGAGGCCACGGCCAAAACTATTAGTATCTTTTTCATTTTGAGGTAACTTTATTCCTTGACTTTTACTCTGAGGATCGTGAATGAATTAGGCTCGAAAGTCATACTGAATGATTTCGAGAACTTGTTGTAAACGCTTTCTACAGGATGAATCTTATTGGGATTCTCAAAATCGTTCTCATCGTAGAGCGAATCTGCGGACAGGGTGATGACTTTGCCCTGGGACTCCACAGAAGCGACATTGGAGAGATTGATGGCGGTGCTGAAAGGCTCGTTGAGGGCGTTGACAACCTTGATGATCATCTCTCCGCTCTCACGGTCATAACCGGCGAGAGCATATCTCTTCTGCAGAGGCTTGTATTCTGCCTTGCCTATCTCGTTGCCGTCGATGAAGCAGGTGATTTCGGAGCCGTTTACGGCTACCTTCACATCGTGCCATTCACCTGCGGAGAGATCGACCTCGCTGCTGAGGGTACCAAGCGAGATGTTGGTGTTGCCCTCGACCATTGCAACGGATGCGGTATATTTAGGCGCGGTTGCGGCAGCAGGGGCAGGGCCTCTGAATCGGGGAGCGCTTACGTTGAAAGTGAGGTAGTTCCTGTCGTCCTTTACGGCGAAGCGTATGCCGAAGCTGCCCAGGCTGTCCTCGAACTTGACCTTTGCCGCCACTTCGAAATTGCCGGAAGCTTCTGAAGCGGATGTGATCCAGCCGCCTGAAGACAGCCTTGGAGGCAAATTCTTGTTAGTTCCCGGAATATAGAGATTTGGCTCTACCAGGTATGTGAGGTCTTTGAATTCGCCGGTGGCGTATCCATCTGCAGTCTTGTCCCAGGAGCCCTGCTCTTCCCAAATGCCCGCCGTTGCCTTGCCGTTGACGGAGAAGTCCTTCATCTCTACCTTTGAGCCGGTGGCGTTCACTGTGGCCGCGAATCCTGTCTTGCCTTCAAGCTTGGGGGCGGCCTGTTTCAGTGCGAGTCTTGTGCCCAGGACGATATCAGGACGGTTGTTGCTGAACATACACTGCACGTGGTATGAGGTGCGGGGCACGACAATGTTGTTCTTGAAGCGGATGAGGTTTGTGGGCCACATCTGGAAATCAGTGTTTTCGAGGATAGGAGCGTAGGAGGCTATTTTCACAAGGTCGGAGTTCTTTTCTATGCCGAGCATAAACGAGGCTTCGGCTAGAGCGCCTTCCAGAGTGCCCGGTCCCACGCCGCTGTTTACTGCATATTCTCCTACATATACATCATAGAGACCGCGTGGAGCAGTGTAGAAGATGTCTGTAGTGTTGAAGAACTGTTCGGGGCGGACATAGTAGTGAGGGTCGATCATCTCTACAGTCCCGGCTTCGTAGGTGTCGGGAACCGGAGTGAGACGGTCGTGGGTGCTGATGTACTTGATCTGAGGGTATTTCTCCTTGAGCCGCTTGTAGATGTAGCTGTAGTGCTTTGCATACACTTCGCCGGAATTTTCGTTACCTATCTCTATGTATTTGAGGTGGAACGGTTCCGGGTGTCCGTTTTTGGCCCTTACGGCGCCCCATTTTGTATCGGGGCCTCCGATAGCATATTCAATGGCGTCGAGATGGTCTTGGATGAGCGGCTCCATCTCGTCAAGTTCCCAATAGTCACCGTTGCGTACTACGCAGGACAGGCCGGCGTTGATGACGAACATAGGCTCGGCTCCGATGTCTTCGCAGAACTGGAGGAAATCGTGGTAGCCGATGCTGCAACTGTTGTGGTAACCCCACAAGTCCATCTTGCCCACACGTTCGATGCGGTCTCCAATGGTCTCCTTCCACTTGATGCGGTCCTCCATAGAGAGTCCTTCCACGATGCAGCCGCCCGGCCAGCGGATGAATGAAGGCTTGATGTCAGCCAGGGTCTGGGCTATATCCTTTCTGAGGCCGTGGCCCATAAAGGTCTCCTGGGGAAGCAGGGAGATGTAGTCTATGAACAGCTGGCCTTGGCCGTCGAATTCCATCACGAGCTTGGCCTTGTTGTCCGTGATGCCGCTCTCCACCACAGCATCATACTTGTTCCATCCTCCGTTCTTGTTGAGGTTGAAGGTTTGGGAGAAAATCTCCTTGCCGTCCTTGCCTATGATGGAAGCTTTTACGTTTCCGCTGTATGCGGCTGTGGCGCGGGCGTAGAAAGAGAAGTTGTATTTGTCTCCGCTGACCATATTGAGGCCGGCGTATCCTTCGTTGGAGAGTTTCGCTCCGTTGCCCTTGATGTCCAGCCGGAGGTTGTTTGCGTTGCCCTTGCTGACAGGATTGGTGCTGACAACGCTCATCGTCGCTGTAGATGAAGCCAACGGTTCAAGGCTCCAGCCCTCTGTCTTGTTCTGAGGGTCGAAATGATAGAAGATGTACCCCTTCACCTGACCGGACTGATAGTTGGGCTTTGCAGGGCCGTGGATGTCGTCGCCTATGACAACACAGTCGTCTGGGACGTCCTTCTCCTCGAAGCCCATATTGTATATCATCTCAGGCCAGAGGCCACCGTCACCGGAACGGCTGATTTCTTCGATGAAAATACCCCAGAGGTCCTGAGGAAAATCTGTGACTACATCTGCCATATCTACGTCGATGACAGATTTTGTTGTGTCCGAGCAGTTGCACAGAGGCAGGCACAGACACAAAAGCGCGATGAATTTGAAGATTGTTTTCATAACTACAAATATACTTAATTATCGTGGATGTCAATATTGTGGCCGTTCCTATGTTAATTGTAGAGCTTTTTTGGTTAATCCAGAAGATATTTGTACTTTTAGAAAGCAAAATAGTTTCATTATCAACCAGATCTACCATAGTATATGGATATGAATTCAAATAAATTATCACGCAGGTCTGCCATCAAGAAGATGGCGGCCGTAGCGGCAGGAGTCGCAGTAGCAGACAGAATACCTGCCCTGGCTTCTGTATTGTCTCCAGAACTCCCTCAGGATGATCCTACAGTATCTACTCTCCAGATGGAAGACTTCCCTGAGGTTTACAGGGATGATGACGTAGTATTCCATCAGCTTAATCCACATCTATGGGTAGGCAACGGCCATCTGATGTATAACGAGTCG
>JAGCYZ010000032.1 GCA_017960545.1 Bacteroidales bacterium | reverse complement strand
CTCCCCACCGACCACGAGTACCAGGCCGCCACCGGCGGCAACGCCGCCTGGTAACCGCTGCCTCCGCTCCGGTCGAAGACAGTCCTCTTTGTCATCCTGAGCGCCAGCCCTCTTTGTCATCCTGAGCGCAGCGAAGGATCTATCACGGTCCGGATGGATTCTGGGGATGAAAGTGCCACAAAGCAGGCTTGACGCCGAAAGCACTTTCATCCCCAGAATCGCATCCTCCCCTCTCTCTTCATTCCCGCCTGCCCACACCGCACCCGAAGCAGGACCGGGGCCTCGCTGACGGCGGCAAATGGCAAGTCCAGCGCTCTCGTGCTCGACGGCTAACTCCTCCCTTTTAGCCGGGGCCCCAACCCCGTCTAACACTCGTCAAACACACGCCGTCGTGCGGAGCAACGCACGTTCGCTGGAGGGCCTTGCACCTTCATTTACCGCCTAATCGCTCCGCCCCGGTCCTGCTTCGGGTGCGGTGAAGATCAGGTTCTTGAGGGGCGGTGGAGCGCAACTATTTGGGGATCAGCTAAATGATACTTTTAATACCTTCGAAATCAGGGGGTATTGAATCATTGATTACCCTGATAATCAACACTTTATACTCCACCGCTATTTTGGATGCAGCAACTATTGGGACTGGAATCAGTTGGCCGTGAGCAAAAAGGGGGTGTTTTGCACACGGGGGAGAGCGGAAGGAGCGCGGGAGGGGTGTTTTGAAATAGGCAAAAAAGATGTATATTGCAGGATGTAAAGGATAATCAAACTATTAACCATAATGAGAAAGATATCTAGAGCCGTTCTGACAGCCGTTTTGGCAGTGGCGGCAATGGTGGGCGCATTCGCCCAGGCAACGGTCAGCGGACCGGACGGAAAACTGAAAGTGAACATATCGGCTGACGCCAAGTACAGCGTGGAGTATGACGGGATTCAGGTGCTGGAACCGTCTGCGTTGGGATTCAAGGCCAATATTGGAGACTTTTCCGTACTGAGGTTCCAGGAAGTGAAGAATTCCCAGCTGGACCAGACGTATAAGGTTCCTTCAATCAAGGCATCGGAGGTGAACTATAAAGCAAACGTTGCTGTAGTAACCTTTGAGAACGAGGCGGGCCTCAGCGTTGACGTGGAGTTCCGGGTCAGCGACAATGACATTGCTTTCAGGTATGTCATTCCCCGCCCAAGGACACGCGGTTACGCGCCGGGAGGAATCCGCATATCAGAGGAGGTTTCCGCATTCAAGCTGCCTGCCGGAACGGTTTCGTTCCTTACCCCGCAGAGCGATGCAATGATTGGCTTCGCCCGTACAAAGCCAAGTTACGAGGAGTTCTACTACCTTGAGAAACCCCTTGAGGAAAAGTCCGAGTACGGCCACGGATATACATTCCCGTGCCTTTTCAAGACGGCCCAGGGAGCGTGGGTGCTCATAAGCGAGACCGGCGTGGACAGCCGGTACTGCGCTTCGCACCTCAGCGACTGGGACCCGGTGAAGGGTTACACCATCGCGTTCCCCCTTCCTGAAGAGAACAATGGCGAGGGCGATGCCGGAGCCGCTTTCTCCGTTCCCGGAGCAACGCCGTGGAGAACCATCACCGTTGGCAAAGACCTGGCTCCAATAGCAGAGACCACCGTGGCTTGGGACGTAGTTGACCAGTTGTACGAGCCTTCCATCGATTATAAGTTCGGCCGAAGCAGCTGGAGCTGGATCCTTTGGCAGGATCCCAGCATCAACTGGGACGACCTGGTAGCATACATAGACCTCTCCGCAGCAATGGGTTGGGAATATACCCTGGTGGACGCATATTGGGACAGGAACCTTGGCTATGAGAAGATGGAAGAACTGATCCAGTACGCAAACAGCAAGAACGTTGACGTGTTCCTGTGGTACAGCTCCAGCGGTTGGTGGAATGACATCCCGCAAACCCCCAAGGACAACCTCACCACGGCGGTAAGCCGCAAGAAGGAAATGGCCTGGATGAAGAAAGCCGGCGTCAAGGGAATCAAGGTTGACTTCTTTGGAGGCGACAAGCAGCAGACGATGCGCTACTACGAGGACATCCTCAGCGACGCCAACGATTACGGCCTTATGTGTATCTTCCACGGAGCCACCCTGCCGCGCGGATGGGAGAAGATGTATCCCAACTTTGTTGGAAGCGAAGCTGTAAGGGCATCGGAGAATATGGTGTTCAACCAGAACGACTGCAACCTGGAGCCGGAATTCGCCTGCCTGCATCCGTTCATCCGCAACACCGTGGCTTCAATGGAATTTGGTGGAACATTCCTTCAGAGGCGCCTGAACCGCAACCCTGAGAGAGGATCCCGCAGGGTGACCACGGACGTGTTCCAGCTTGGCCTGGCGGTAGTTTACCAGAACCCGGTACAGAATTTCGCCCTTTCACCCACCAACCTTACCGACGGCACTTCCGAGATTTGCCTTGACTTTATGCGCAAGGTGCCCACAACCTGGGACGAAACCCGCCTCATTGACGGATATCCCGGCAAATATGTCACAATGGCACGCCGCAAAGGCAACACCTGGTATATAGTTTCCCTGAACGGAACCCAGGAAAAACCCGTGAAGCTTGACCTGAATGCCGTTTACAAAAAACTTGGAATAGACGCGGGCATTTCACAGACCGTGCTCTACACCGGAGGAAACGACGCCACCGTCAGCACAAAGGTTCCGGCTAAAGCCATCGACGTGGCTACAGCCGATGCCGTAGTGGCAGTTGTAAGTTCCTGGATAAATCCTGCTATTCTGGGTCAGGGTAAGTAATCCCGGAAAGGAACAGCGCGTGTCCCGGAACGGACTCGCCCGCATCGCTGCGCGATGGGAGGCGTCCGTCTCCGGGACGCCCGTTTGTATCCGGGGGAAGGATAAGTGCGCCAAAGTCCTCAAGGGTCATCTTTCCGCGGCCCACGTCAATCAGGGATCCCACAACGGCGCGGACCATGTTGCGCAGGAACCTGTCGGCGCAGATCCTGAAATAAAGATAATCTCCCTGCCCGGCAGGGAAGTCCATCACAGAGCAGTGGACCGGGGCGTAGGAATGCCATCCGGCCTCGGTCACCGTGCATATTGAGGTCTTTACGTCCGTGCCGGTTTTCTGAAAGCAGCGGAAGTCGTGGGTTCCAAGCAGCATTGAGGCGGCTTTTTCCATTGCTTCCAGGTCAAGGGAATATGTGCACTGGAATGAATAGCGCCCGGCGAACGGGTCTTTTCTACGATGCAAAAAATATGTATATTTGCGGGTTGTAGCGTCAAATCTGGAGTGGAATTCCGCAGAGGTTTCCGACAGCTTCAGAACCACTATGGAAGGGGGTAGGATGGCATTTAATTTGTAGCCCAATGCCTCCGTATCCAGGCCCTCCTGGGCGTCAAAATGGGCAATGTAGCCTATGGCGTTCACGGCGGTGTCAGTCCTTCCCGCTCCGGTAACGCTCACTGGAGCGCGGAGCAGTTTTCCAAGGGCATCTTCCAGGGTGCCCTGGACGGTAGGGACCCCCGGCTGGGTCTGCCAGCCGAAAAAGGACGAGCCGTCATAGCAAAGGGTTATGGAATAACGCATACGAATGCAAAATTATTAAAATATAATGGAAAATATCAACATCCAAGAACTCAACGAGCGCATTCAGAGGGAGAGCGCCTTTGTGGATCTGCTCACAATGCAGATGGGAAAGGTGATAGTGGGCCAGAAGCATCTGGTGGAGAACCTGCTCATTGGCCTCCTGGCCAACGGCCACATCCTCCTGGAGGGCGTTCCGGGCTTGGCAAAAACCCTGGCTATCAATACTTTGTCCCAGGCGGTCAACGCCAAGTTCAGCCGAATCCAGTTTACTCCGGACCTCCTGCCGGCGGACCTGCTGGGAACCCTGATCTACTCCCAGAAGAACGAGGCTTTCGAGGTTCACAAAGGTCCCGTCTTTGCAAACTTCGTCCTGGCGGATGAAATCAACCGTTCCCCGGCCAAGGTCCAGTCCGCCCTGCTGGAAGCTATGCAGGAGCGCCAGGTAACCCTTGGAGACAAGACTTACAAGCTCCCCGAGCCTTTCCTGGTAATGGCCACCCAGAACCCTATAGAGCAGGAAGGAACCTATCCTCTGCCCGAGGCCCAGGTGGACCGTTTCATGCTCAAGGTTATCGTGGGCTATCCAAAGAAAGAGGAGGAGAGGCTGATTGTCCGTATGAACAATTCCGGGACCTTCCCCAAGGCCGAGCCCGTAATCAACCCCCAGGACATTGTCCGGGCGCGCGAGGTTGTCCGCGACGTTTATATGGATGAGAAGATTGAGCGTTATATTGTGGATATCGTTTACGCAACCCGCACTCCGGAGGAATACGGCCTCAAGAACCTCAAAGGCCTCATTTCCTTTGGCGCATCGCCGCGTGCCAGCATCTCGCTGAGCATGGCCGCCAAGGCGTACGCCTTCATCAAGAGGCGCGGCTACGTCATCCCGGAGGACGTCAGGGCCGTCTGCAACGAGGTCCTGCGCCACCGTATCGGCCTCAGCTACGAGGCGGAGGCAGAAAATGTCAAGTCCGAAGACATCATCGAGCAAGTGATCAATGCAGTTATCGTCCCATAGCACAAGCGCTGCAGACCTGCTGAAGAAAGTCCGCAAGATAGAGATCAAGACGCGGGCTCTCTCGCACCAGATTTTCGCCGGAGAATACCATTCTGCGTTCAAGGGACGCGGTATGGCTTTCAGCGAGGTGCGCGAGTACCAGTGGGGAGACGACGTGCGCTCTATGGACTGGAACGTCACCGCGCGCCTGCGCACCCCTTATGTGAAGGTGTTCGAGGAGGAGCGCGAGCTGACGGTGGTGCTGCTGGTGGACGTCAGCGGATCCGGATTCTTCGGGACCGCGTCGCGCACCAAGAGGGAGCTGCTGGCGGAGATTGCCGCCGTGCTCAGCTTCAGCGCCATACTCAACAACGACAAGGTGGGCGCCCTCTTCTTCAGCGACCGCGTGGAGAAGTTCATCCCTCCGGGAAAGGGCCGAAGCCACCTGCTCCACATCATCAGGGAGATCATAGACCTTGAACCCGCCTCCCGCGGCACTGATATCGGAGAGGCGCTCCGCTACCTGACCAACGCCATCAAGAAGAAATGCACGGCCTTTGTGCTTAGCGATATGATGGATGCCGACGACCAGGGCAACCCTCGCTACGAAGACGCCCTCAAGGTTGCCGTGAACCGCCACGACCTTTCCGTGATCAAGGTACACGACCCCCGGGAGCAGAGCATCCCGGACCTTGGCCTTGTGTACGTACACGACCTGGAAACCGGAACCGGTACCTGGGTGAACACCTCCAGCAAGCGTATGCGCGCCGCGTACGAGGACTGGTACAGGACGGTGGCGGAAAAAGAGAAGAAGATGTTCAACCGCTACAAGGTTGACTCAGTGGACATTGCAACCAACGATGACTATGTTAAGGGCCTTATGACCCTGTTCAGCAAGAAATGAGACTGTTGTTAGCCATATACGTATTGGCGGCGGGAATCATCCCATCCGGCCAGAGCTACCTCAAGCAGCTCCAGCAGAGGGATTCCATCCTGATAGCGGACCAGCTTGAATACGGAGTGGAGATCAACGGCGTGGCCGCCGGCACCACCCTGGCCTTCCAGGATTACACCCGTGCCTTCACTGACACTCTCACCCTGGTAAGGAACTGGCGCATAGACACTCTCAAGGTTACGGGCAGGGACGCTGATATGAAGTTCAACCTGCGTGCGTCCGTTGTAGTGGCACCGTTCGAGGAAGGCCATTACCAGCTGCCGGACATTGCCGTGCAGCGCACGGCGGGCTCCCAGCTGGACACCCTTCTGTTCGACGGTATGGAGTTCGAGGCCAAGACCATCCCCATAGATACCGCCACTTTCCAGATACACGACATCAAAGGCCAGATAAAATATCCTCTGACCTTTGCGGAAATCCTGCCTTATATCATAGGCATCCATCTTCTGGCATTGCTGGCTATAGTGATCGGCTGCCTGATAATAATGTCCCGCCGCACCAGGACCGTGACGGAAGTCCGCCGCGATCCTCCTTACATTGTGGCCCTGAGAGACCTTGACCGCCTGCGCGGAGACAAATACTGGGCGCCTGACAAGCAGAAAACGCTGTATTCCGGCATAACGGATACGCTGCGCACATATATTGAGAACGTCTTTGGCATAAATGCCGAGGAGATGACCACGGCCGAGATTTTCGAAGCCCTTGACGGTCGCGTCCCCGATGACCTCTTTGCCGAGACCAAGGAACTGTTCGAGACCGCGGACTTCGTGAAATTCGCCAAGTTCTCCGCCACGGAGCAGCAGAATGCCGCGGCCGTGCCTTCGGCAGTTAAATTTGTAACGTCCACCTACCAGACACAGTTGGAAGGTGAGCAGAAAGAAGAGGAGGAGGCCGCCTGATGTTTTTCGAGTATCCCAAGTTGCTTTGGCTGATGATTGTCCCGGCGTTGCTGGGGATGCTCTACCTGTTCCGCGAGCTCACGGGAAGGCGCACCAGCCTGAACGTGGCTTCCGGGAAGCAGTGGCAGAGCGGCGGGCGCACCCCTTTGGAGGTGCTGCGCCACCTGCCGGAGCTCCTGCGCCTTGCCGCGATGTGCCTTCTGGTGGTGTGCATAGCGCGCCCGCGCTCGTCATCGCAGTCGGAAAGGGTGGATACGGAAGGAATTGACATCGTGCTGGCGATGGACGTCTCCACCAGTATGCTTGCGCGCGACTTTGAGCCTGACCGCATCAACGCGGCCAAGGACATAGCGATGGAGTTCATAGCGCAGAGGCCTTCGGACCGTATGGGAATAGTGGTGTTCGCGGGAGAGAGCTACACCCAGTGCCCGCTCACCACGGACCGCGCCACGCTCATCAACCTTATGAAGGAACTTCAGACCGGCCTGATAGACGACGGCACCGCAATTGGCAACGGCCTAGCCACGGCGGTGGCCCGCCTTACGGACTCCGATGCCAAGAGCCGCGTCGTGATCCTTCTTACCGACGGTGAGAACAACAGCGGCGAGATCGCCCCGGAGACCGCGGCGGAGATTGCGTCCACTTACGGTGTCAGGGTTTACACAATTGGAGTGGGTGCCAACGGTAACGCTCCTTACCCGGTGATGACCCCCTGGGGCATAGAGATGCAGAACCTGCCCGTCCAGCTGGACGAAGACCTGCTCCGCAGCATAGCCTCCATAACCGGCGGACGGTATTTCCGAGCCACGGACAATACCAAGCTGGCGGAGATTTATTCAGAGATTAACAAGATGGAAAAGACACGGGTCACCGTGGACAATTTCCCAGTATATAAAGAACTGTTCCTGAAGTACGCGCTGTGGGCGCTTGCCCTGCTGCTCCTGGAACTTGTATTGAGATTCCTGTTCAAGAAACTGCCGTGATTTATTTTGGAAACATACACTTCCTGTGGCTCCTGCTGCTTGTTCCCGTCATCCTGGCGGGCTATGGCATAATGCGCTACAGGCGGCGCAGGACCTTGAGGGAATTCGGGGACGAGGCTCTGGTCAGGGAGCTGATGCCGCGCTACTCAGCCGTCAAGGGCTGGCTGCGCTGCATCCTGCTGGCAATAGCCTTCGCCTGCTTTGCAGTGGGACTGTCGCGCCCTATGATAGGCGCCACCATTCGCGAGCACGAATCCGCAGGAGCGGAAATTATGATATGCCTTGACGTCTCCAACTCAATGCTGGCGGAAGACTATTCCCCCAGCCGCCTGGACAGGGCGAAGCTTGCCATAACAAGGCTTGTGGACGGCCTGCAGGAAGACAGGATAGGACTTATAGTGTTTGCCGGGACTTCGTTTGTCCAGCTGCCCATAACGTCTGACTACATATCGGCAAAAATGTTCCTTTCTTCCGTGGACAACCGCTCCGTGCCGGTCCAGGGCACCGCGATAGGGGATGCCATCAATACCGCCATCCGCAGTTTCAGCGCCCAGAGCGAGAAGAGCCGCGCAATCATAGTGATTACGGACGGCGAGAACCACGAGGACGACCCCGTTGAACAGGCGGCCCTTGCAGCCGAGCAGGGAATAAAGGTTTACACCATTGGCGTAGGTTCCACCCAAGGCCAGCCAATCCCGTACGGCGGGGACCTGCTCCGGGATTCGGAGGGCAACATAGTGGTGACCCGCCTGGACGAGGAGACCCTCCGCAGGATTGCCGGTGCGGGAGGCGGGGCGTATGTGCACGCAGGCAACGAAGAGTTCGGTCTGAACCCCATTGTGGAAGACATCCGCAAGATGGAGGACGAACGCTTCAACTCTATAGTTTTTGAGGAATACAACGAGCAGTTCATGTACTTCTTTGCAGCTGCCCTGATATTCCTGATGCTGGAAATGCTGCTGGGGGAGAGGAGCCCCAGGAAAAAACTTTTTGTATGAGAAGGATACTGTTGATATTGGCAGCCGCACTGCTGGCCGTATGCGCAAACGCGCAGGTTGACCGCAGGGAGGTGAGGGAAGGCAACCGCAAGTTCCGCGGGGGCAACTTCCGTCAGGCCGAGATAGACTACCGCAAGGCGGCCCTCAAGGATTCGCTTTCCGTAGCGGCGCAGTACAACCTTGCCTCCTCCCTGTACAGGCAGGAAGATTACGCCGGCGCTGCCAAGGCGCTGGAAACCATAAAGGACGTGGCCCCAAGCCATCCCAACGCCGCTGACTACTTCTACAACGCAGGCGACGTGGCCCTTCAGGCAGAAAACTACCAGGCTGCGGTCGAGGCCTTCAAGCAGGCCCTCCTGCGCAATCCCGGAGACCTGGATGCAAAGGAGAATTACATCTACGCCAAGAAGAAGCTTCAGGACCAGCAGCAGGACGGCGGAGGCCAGGACAACCAGGACCAGGATCAGAATCAGGACCAGAACCAGGATCAGCAGCAACAGCAGCAGGATCAGAACCAGGACCAGCAGCAACAGCAGCAGCCGCCCCGCGAGCAGAAGATATCCCCTCAGCAGGCCCAGCAGATGCTGAACGCCATCCAGGCCAAGGAGAAAGAGACCCAGGACAAGGTGAACAAGGAAAAAGCCCAGGCTAACCCTAATAAGAAAGAAAAGAATTGGTAATGAAACGGTTGGTAGCCATAATTATGTTGCTGGCCGCGGCCTTTATGCTGCGTGCCCAGACATCCATCCGCGTGGACGCCCCCAATCTGGTGGCGGTCAGCGAGCAGTTCAACGTGACTTTTGTCATTGAGGGAGAGGATTCCCCCACGGATTTCCAGTGGAGTCCCGGCGATGACTTCCAACTTGTATGGGGCCCCCAGAGGGGTTCTTCCACCAGCGTTACCATTGTCAACGGCAAGCGCTCCCGCACTTCACAGACCACGTTCACCTATGTGCTGATGCCAAAGAAGGAGGGCAGGTTCACGCTGCCCACGGCCACCGCAAAGGTGGGCGGGAAAGAAATATCGTCCTCCGGCGGTACAGTAGAAGTGGTTTCCGCCCAGAGCGGCGGGTCGCAGGGCTCTTCCGGAGCGTCCGGAGGCTCTTCCCAGGAGAGCGGCAGCATATCTGACGACGACCTCTTCCTCAGGCTGACGCTCAGCCGTACTTCCGCAGTCGTGGGCGAGCCCATCAACGTGTCCCTGAAACTTTACCAGAGGGTGAGTGTGGCCGGATTCGAAGATGCCCGCTTCCCGTCATTCAACGGCTTCTGGAGCCAGGAGATACAGGCCCCCACCAACATTGAGTTCACCCGTGAGAACTACAACGGCAGCCTTTACAATTCCGCCATCCTGCGCACCTGGACCATCATCCCGCAGCAGAGCGGAGACCTGGAAATCGAGCCGGCCGAACTGGTTTGCCTGGTGAACGTGCGCGTAGCCACAGGAGGAGGAAGCATCTTTGACAGTTTCTTCCAGGACGATTACCGCACCCTGCGCAAACGCATATACTCCAAGGGATATACAGTCAAGGTTACACCGCTCCCGTCCGGCGCTCCGGCGTCCTTCGGCGGCGGCGTGGGAACGTTCACGATGAACACGGCGCTGTCCGCCGCCTCGCTGGACGCGCACGATGCCGGATCCCTCAAGGTTACCGTTTCCGGAAGCGGCAACGTGTACCTGCTGGAAGCGCCCAAGGTGCAGTTCCCTCCGGATTTCGAGGTTTACGACGTAAAGATTTCCGATTCCCCGGGGGCTAAGGTCTTCGAGTATCCGTTCATACCCCGCAGCCCCGGTGATTTTGAGATAGGTCCGGTCGAGTACAGCTACTTTGACATCAACACCCGCAAGTACGTCACCCTGAAGTCCGATGTGATGCCGCTGAGCGTAGCCCGCGGCACCAACACCGACAGCCCCAACGCGGGAGTCATAAACAATGTTTCCAGGAGGGATGTACGCAACCTTGACAGCGACATCCGCTATATTGTGACAAAGAAGCCCAAGTTCAACTCCGCTGGAAGCGGATTCGCCTTTAGCAAGACGTTCTGGGCCCTTGCGGCGGCGCTGTTGCTGCTTTGGGCGGCGGCTTTCATTGCGCTCAGGCGCATAGGCGCCCGACGGGCGGACGTAGCCCTCACCAAGAACCGCAAGGCCACGGCAATGGCCCGCAAGAAGCTCGCCCAGGCCGGCGTATTCCTGGACAAGAACCTTTATACGGCGTTCTATGAGGAATTGCACAAGGCCCTGCTGGGCTTTGTGGGCGACAAGCTCAATATGGACCTTGCCGATATGTCCAAGGAGAACATCAGCGCCGAACTCTGCTCCCGCGGCACCCCCGCACAGACGGCGCAGGAGTTTACGGACCTGCTGGATGCGTGCGAGTACGCGCGTTATTCTCCGGATTCCGGCCACGAGGCGATGTCCGAGCATTACAAGAAATCCCTTGAGGTTATTTCAGAAATTGACAGTGCTATGAAGGTGAACAGAAAGACCAGGGCTGGCGGAGCCGCGGCGGCGGCCCGGCTGCTGTTGCTGCTGCCCGGCGCCGCGCTCCGCGCGCAGGACAGTTATCCGGACTCATTGTGGAATGCCGGAACCGCGTCCTATTCTGACGGCCGATGGGACGACGCCCTGCAGGCCTGGAAGGGGATAGAGAGCCTTGGGGTTGAATCCGCTGACCTTTACTATAACCTGGGCAACGCTTATTTCAAGACATCTGACTACGCGCACGCCATTCTCTTCTACGAGCGTGCACTGAAACTTAATCCGTCCTCCGCAGATATCAAGCATAACCTCCAATATGCGGAGGAATTCATCCAGGACAACATAGAGACCGTGCCGGAATTCTTCCTGGCACAGTGGTTCCGCAACCTGTCCCGTATCTTCCCAAGGGATGTGTGGGCCGTCCTTTTCCTGGTGCTGCTGGCTGCCGCGCTTGGCCTGTCGCTGCTTTTCGCGCTTGGCGGAACGCCTGCGCGCCGCAAGGCGGGCTTCTTTGGCGGAATAGCAGCCCTGCTGCTTTGCGCGCTATGCTTCGCCTTTTCGCGTATGCAGTATAACCAGTACATAAACGCCACTGACGCCATTGTTACAAGGGCAGTGACTTCCGTCAAGAGCTCCCCGGACAGCGGTTCGGCAAAAGACCTGTTCGTCCTGCACGCAGGGACCAAGGTCAGGATACTGGATTCCGTGGGGGAATGGATGAACGTGGAATTGCCTGACGGCAGGCAGGGATGGCTTCCAGAAGCTGATATGGAAGTCATTTGATGCACGAAAATCGTTAAATTTTATTGCATAAAAGAAATATTCTGCATATCTTTGTGCGTTGTATGTTGTATTGTGTCGGTACCAAGTGCGGTATTGGATACTTTTCAGCATAGCAAAAATGCGATTATTGTTACAAAGTGAAACAAATACAATTATTATAGTTTAACTTTTTAAATCTATTCCATTTATGAAAAAAATTCTTAGAATGGCGTTAGTGCTTGTCCTTGCGGGCTCTGCACTGTTGTACACTAGCTGTACAAAAGACTATTCTCCGGACATTAGTTCACTCCAGGAGCAGATCGATGCCATCAACAACAACACTGATGGATTGCCTTGGGTTAAGACAACTCTCCAGGGACTTGTTAATGACCTGAACGCCCTCAAGCCAAAGGTTACCATTGGAGACGATGCGCTTAAGACGCAGATCGACAATCTTACCACTCAGGTAAACACCGCTATCGGCAACATTAACACTGCTCTTGACAAGAAGGCTGACAAATCTGCCGTACAGGAGGAACTCCTTAATGTCAACAACGCTATCGATGACCTCAAGGCTCGTCTTGACGCTCTTGACGGCGAGGAAGGCCGCATTGCTGAGCTCGAGGAGGCTATCGCTTCCCTCGGAACAGCTTCCGCAGCTATCGGTGACCTCTTCGGTGAGTATGCAAAGTTCATCCAGAGCATTGCTTACGTACCTGGCTCAACCTTCGGAATTGAGACAGCTACAGCTTATAGGCTTACCGATGGCCAGACACTGTCTGACACCCTGCTGGTTCTTTCCTTCATGGTAACTCCTCCCGAGGCAGTTTCACGCGTTACTGACGAGACCGCCAAGATGGTAGCCGTTGCCACAAAGGCAGCCGCAGCAGCACCCACAGAGCTGACAATCAAGGAACTCGTTTACAGGGATGACGCTCCCGGTTATGTAGATGTATTCGCTATCGTTAAGGGTTTGAATCTCACCCCCGGCAACCTTCTTCCTATTCCTGCCTTTGCAGTGGCTCTGGAAGTTGAGCAGACCGTTGGTGAGGGCGACGCCACTCTCAAGGAGTCCGTTACTTCTGACTATGCCAATGTAATCGGCGGCCCTGCACAGGATCTCCTGTTCCAGGTATATGACGCTGAGGAAGGTGACATTGTTCCTCCTGGTGGTTATACAGACGATCACGAGGTAAGGGTTTCTCCTTCTTCTATTTCAGATTCTGTTAAGGTATTCACTCCTGGCCGCTGGTCAATCGTTGCAGACGTAGCCGGAGCTTATATGACCCCTGCTGAGGCTAAGGCTCTCTTCGGAGTATCTGATATCAAGCTCGTTTCCCCTATCCCTGGTGATACGGTATATGACCTCGACGCTGATGCCGCTTATTATTCATATGAGCCTGCTGCTTTCGAGTCCACAATGCATCCTACACGTCCTAAGACCGTTGTTGACCTTATCGTTGACAATGAGCCTTACGGATATCTTGGAGTAGCTGTAAAGAACGGCCACGTAGGTGGACCTGAGTCCGGTTGGGCTTATGGCGTATATCACGCTGTTCCTGACACAGTTAAATATATTCTCACTCCTGAGAGAGATGTTATAATTCCTTGGGACTACAAGTTCTATGATGACATCGAGGATACCCTCATCGCCAAGATTTGGGTTGACGGTGACCGTGACAAGCTCGTAGGTGCTGACAAGACTCCTACCTGGAACAAGGAAACCGATACAGATTACACCCAGGGTGTAGGCGATGTTAAAAAGCACACCAACGACGCTAAGGCTATCGACGCTGAACTCCTTTCTAAGGCCGAGTACGGAAAGGTTGACTCTACATATGTATATTCAATCCAGAAGTTCGACCAGACCAACGCTACCGAGTACGTAGGTGAGTTCGAGTATATCGTAAAGGCACGTCCTGCAGACGCAGTCATCGAACTTGGTCCTATCGACACAATGGTTCGCTTCGACGGTCCTACCAACATCGTTGTTGACGCTATCACCGCCGCTTACAACTTCCACAAGGATGCTTACGATCCTTATACTCTCGACGAGGTTGCAGCTGACGCTATCTCAATGGGTCAGCAGAAGAGCGTAGAGGTTACCATCGACGGTAAGGCTGCTGACGCATCCCTCATCTCCGGTGCCGGCTTCGGTTACGCTAACGGCAAGGAGACAACCAACTTCGACGTTCTCCTGAACAAGGTTGGTGAGTGGAAGATCACTGTCAAGACTGTCTTCGCAAATATCAACTACACCTTCGTCGTTACTATCAACGCTAAGAACAACCCTGCACACCTTGCTCCTAAGGCTGCTTATGTAACTGTTGAAGATGCAGCTACCAAGAACTACAGCGTAGAGGTTAAGGGTGATGTTGACACCACCGCTGGCGCTGCCAACAGGTATCACTACTTCATCAAGGATATGCCGTTCACAGATTACCTCAAGGTAGTTGACTACGCTGAGGATTCTGAGGAACTCAAGGTTGAGCTTAAGACCATTGACAAGATGGTTTCCGGCAACACAGTATGGGCTCCATACAAGCCTACAGATCTTGAAAGGCTCGTAGAAGATCCTACTACCGCAAACCTTGTTAAGGATGCAGGCGATAATCAGAGCCACCAGAACTTCAAGTGGGATACTTATGACAGTCTCCGCTTCAAAGTTGCTGCTATCCTCTACCCTGTTGCTGACGGTTCAGCCCGCATTGACTCTGCAACTGTAGAACTCTGGACAGCAAATCCTATCCCTGTCTTTGATGGTGGTGACATGCTCATCGTAGAGCACGAGAAAGATCAGCTTGCTTCTGCAAACATTGCAGCTGCACTCACAATCAAGGATCTCAACGGCATTGACCTGAACGACGAGAATGGTCTCCGTGCTATTGGATACGATGCTGATGCTGACGAGGTAGTTGTTAACTACGACCAGATGCTGCAGTATGGCAATATCAAGGACTTCGAGCTTATCGGCGGTGCTGATTACATCGAGGAACTCGACCTTACTTGGGGCCCTGCTGGCGTTCTCAACCTGAGACTCAACCAGGGTGTAATCGTTGAACCTATCATTATCAAGGTTCCTGTAACCCTGTTCCATATGCTTGACCGCGGTCTTGAAATGAATAAGACCTACGTTACCGTTAAGTTCGTTGAGAAAGGATCAGTTGTTACTCCTGAACCGTAATCAGATTGATCTTTAATCAAATATTCCAAAAGAGACACCCCAATCCGGGGTGTCTCTTTTTTATGTAATATTTTGACAATAGAAAAAAAATGCGTAATATTGCAGTATATAGGATTATTCTGTAATAACAAATATTAATATGAAAAAAGCATTATTAGTTCTTTCTTCTTTTCTTGCGCTTACCTTCAGCGTAAACGCTCAGCAGTTCTTCCCTGACTGGTACATCGGTATCAAGGGAGGCGTTGGCGAGACAATCGGTGAGACTAACTGGCAGAACCTGCTTTCTCCCGCCGCTGCTCTCAATGTAGGCTATCAGTTTACTCCTGTGTTCGGCCTTCGCGGAGACATTGCAGGCTGGCAGGCCAAGGGAGCGCTTCCTCTTTATGGGGACCTCTATAAATTCAACTATGCACAGGCTGCTTTGGATGCTACCTTTGACATTGCAAGCCTCTTCGCTGGTTACAAGGAGCGTGTTATCAATCCTTATGTTTTGATTGGAGCCGGTGCAAACTATCGTTTCAACAATGACGAGGCTCTTGCCGTTAAGGATCATTTCTATAAGGACAACTACCTTTGGGACAAGGGAACCGTTTCTCTCCTTGGCCGCGCAGGTGCCGGTATCGACTTCAGACTGTCAGACGCCGTTGCCCTTGAGCTCGAGGCTGTAGCAAATGGCTACTCAGATCATTTCAACTCAAAGGTTGGTGATATTTTTGACTATCAGATCAACGCTCTCGCAGGTCTTAAGTTCAACTTCGGCGCAGCCAAGAAGAAAGCCGCAGCTCTTGCTGCAGCAGAGGCTGAGGCCGCTCGCCTCGCAGCCGAAAGGGCTGCAGCTGAGGCCGCTCGTCTCGCAGCAGAGAGGGCAGCAGCTGAGAAGGCCGCCGCTGACGCTGAGGCCGCTCGCCTTGCAGCTGAAAGGGCAGCAGCAGAGAGGGCAGCTCAGGAGGCTGCAGCTCGCGCCCGCGCCCGCGCTATCACTGAGAACGTACTCTTCGTTATCGACCAGTGGAAGATCCGTCCTTCAGAGCAGGAGAAGATTGACCGCGTTGTCAACATCATGAAGCAGTATCCTGAGGCTGTTGTTACCATCAGCGCTTACGCTGACAAGCAGACCGGTAACCCTCGTTGGAACATGACCCTTTCACAGCGTCGTGCCGAGGTTGTTGCTGAGGCTCTCAAGGCTGCCGGAATCGCCGCTAACCGTATCACCACCGAGTACTTCGGAGATACCGTTAACCCGTTCGAGACCGCTCCTGAAAACCGTGTATCTGTTCTCGTAACAAAGTAATCTGACTAACAGACAACACCATAAATAAGGTGACCCCCTCGGGTCACCTTATTTATTTGTACCTCCGTCTTTCCCCCTGCCTTCCGTGTTATCTTCCGCTTCCCGCCCGGAGGGATAGGTATGCAAAACCTTCCGCTTCGCTCCATCCCGTCCCTCGCTACGCTCAGGACACCCATTCACGAGGCCATGGGCGGCCACGGGTTTTGCATACCTATCCCTCCGAGCCTCCAGCGCCCCTCCTATGGCTCTCCGGGGCCATTTCCGCGGGCCTGGTGTGCGCTCCCACCACGCACCGCGACAGGATCTGCCCCATCCGTGTCGCGGTCCCTCCCGCACGAGCACACCGCGCCCTGAATCGCCTCTTTCCTGTCGCGGTGCCTCCCGTGCAGACCCACCGCGCCCTGAATCGTCCCTCTCCTGTCGCGGTGGGTAGTCTTTTCGCGCACCGCGTCATTGCGATGCGTCTCCCATGGCTCTCCGGGGCCATTTCCGCGGGCCTGGTGTGCGCTCCCACCACGCACCGCGACAGGATTTGCCCCATCCGTGTCGCGGTGCATCTCTCACGAACCCACCGCGCCCAGAATCATCCCTTTTCGGTCGCGGTGCGTACAATCCTCCGCTGGCATCGTCAGATAAACGTTTATTATTTTGATATTGAGGGACTATTCTCTATTTTGGGCACCGATAACCGCTTGAACTATGAAGAAACAGTATTACCATATCAGCACCAAGGGACTGGATAACAATCTCTTTAAGGACGAAGAGGATTTCAGGCAGATTATACTGATACTTGCCATTGTATTTTCGCAGGATGAGGGTACAGACATCGTAATCTATTCAATTATGGGCAATCATATACATATCATAGTATATGGTTTTTTGGATGTGATTGAAGCACAAGTTAATAGAATGAAGAAACTGTATTCTATGTGGTATAGGAACAAGTATGGAATGAACAAGGTCCTGTCCCGTGTTCCGTGTAAGATCAGACAATGTGAGGACTACGAGGATGTTAAGACTTGTATCGGCTACGACTATATGAACCCGGTGAGGGCCGGACTGACCAACAATGCCTATTATTATCCCTGGTCTTCTATTTCCGCTCATTTCCGTAACGAGTTCCATCCCTTTCTGGATCTTCCTGCAGAACAGCCGTTAAAGAACAAGAGAAAACTATATCACACGCGTCTGCCCATACCGGAGAACGTCAGGCTTCTCCCTAACGGGCAAATCGATCCAGCCAGCATTATTACCACCGAGCACGTAGAGAGGATAATGAAAACGTCCAAATCCCTCAATTATTTTGTTGGCAGAGCCCGAGATTCTTCCGGGAATGCAGCCGAGACCGAGTTCCTCTCTAACGATACCACGGCCTCCGCAAAAGCCAAGGCTATTGCGCGGCACGTGTACGGTATGGACTCACCCTTAGAGGCGTTGCCCCCTGAAATAAAACGGAGTATCGCCGATGTCCTCAAGTATAATTACGGAACACCCTCATCCGTAATTGACAGAGTCTTCGCCCTCCATCGAAAAACCAACTGAACGAGTGCGCCCCGGAGCTGTCAGAGTATTCAGTGAAAGACCCAGGGGTTGGAAAGTGCAGAACGGTAGCGGAGGAGACACAGAAAAGGGTTGGGAGAGGGTAGGATGCGGTAGTGGGAATGAAAATGCTTTCGGCGGAGCTGTCAGAGTATTCAGTGAAAGACCCAGGGGTTGGAAAGTGCAGAACGGTAGCGGAGGAGGCACAGTAAAGGGTTGAAAGTGATTTGGGCGGAGCCTCTTGTTATTACACTTTCAACCCTTTACTGTGATCCGTAGCGTCCAGAGCTACAGTATGGCTATTTCAGATAACCAAGAGAGCGGAGCTCATCCTTGGCGAGTTGCAAATCCTGTAAGAATTCTGGGTTAGAATGAAGGACGGCAAATGCGGCGGAAGAGGCGATGCGGGCGGCATCAACGTCACTCTGATAGTGATAGCCAACAATGACGCGGCTCTCGCCATACTCGTAACCCACCTTGAGAATCTGGTCACTGCACTCAGGAAGAAGCTCGGACAGGACAAGGGCGATGGTCCATCCCCTGGTAGCATGCCCGGAAGGATAAGAAGCGCTGTTCCTGGAACCTCTCTCACCCTCAGGAACACCGGTTGGCTCATCGAACTCAACGTAAGGACGCTTGCGGTTGTAGTAGTCCTTTGCCTTCTTGTTGGCATTGTTGGTAGTGGTGTAAGACTTGGAAAGCAGCCGGTAAAGGTTTGGAGTAGTTTCTGAACTGATCAGAAAGCCAATGGCCGGTTCAAGCCTCTTTGCCACATAGGAGAGAGAACTGCTGGCGTCATCGTGAGCCAGGGTGCCGCGTTCGGTGCCGCGGACGCTCTTGCCCCAGGCATAGTACGCCAGGTCACCTTCAAATAGCGGATCTCCGGGCTTGGAGGGAGACGGAAGGAATACAGAGGCGTCGGGAAGGTCTTCCTCTGACATATAGGCAGTGGAAGAAGAGGAGCCCTGCTGCACGGCAACCGCCTGGGTCTGGGCCTGAGCCTGGGTCTGGGTTGCTTTCCTTGCCGTAGAGCAGGAAACAACCAACAAGGCCGCAACCAAAATGGTGGTAATGCGGCCTAAGTTTAAGGTATAAGAGTGTTTGAACATAATTCAATTATTCGCTCTGGCGGATTGCAGCCTGTGCGGCGGCAAGGCGTGCGATAGGTACGCGGAAAGGAGAGCAGGAAACGTAGTCCAGACCAATCTTGTTGAAGAACTCGATTGAGTCAGGATCGCCGCCGTGCTCACCGCAGATACCGCACTTGAGGTCAGGTCTCTGGGAACGTCCTCCCTGGATACCGTACTCTACAAGCTTGCCTACACCCTTGGTGTCAATGGTCTGGAACGGATCTGCATCCAGGATCTTGTTGCCAAGGTAGTCGCCCATAAAGGTTCCTACGTCGTCACGGGAGAAGCCGAAGGTCATCTGGGTGAGGTCGTTGGTTCCAAAGCTGAAGAACTCTGCTGTGCGGGCCATACGGTTAGCTGTAAGGGCTGCGCGAGGGATCTCGATCATTGTACCGAACTTGTAGTTGATGGTCATCATATAGCGGCCTTCAACCTCTGAGCGGATACGGTCGCAGATTCCCTTCTGGAAGCTGAGCTCACGTGCAGAGATGGTAACAGGGATCATAATCTCAGGGATTGGCTTGTAACCCTCGTTGATAAGTTCTGCAGTAGCGGTGAAGATGGCCCTGTACTGGGTCTCAGCAATGAGAGGGAAGGAAACGTGCAGACGAACTCCGCGGTGACCCATCATAGGGTTAACCTCGTGCAGGTGCTCGCCTCTCTTCTCGATCTCCTCTACGGTTACGCCAAGTTCCTTTGCAATCTCGGCCTTCTTGTCGTTGCTCTTGGGAACGAACTCGTGCAGAGGCGGGTCAAGCAGACGGAATACAACCGGCTTGCCGTCCATAATCTTCATTGTGCTCTTGACGGAAGCCTTGATGAACGGCTCAAGCTCTGTAAGGGCTGCCTTGCGCTCTTTCTCGGTGTCGCAGAGGATCATCTTGCGAAGCTTGGAGAGAGGAAGTTCAGAGTGCTTGCCATAGAACATATGCTCGATACGGAACAGGCCGATGCCTTCTGCGCCAAACTGAAGCGCGCGTGCGGCGTCTTCAGGGGTGTCTGCGTTGGTGCGGATTCCCAGGCGGCGGTATTTGTCCACGATGGCCATGAACTTCTTGAACAGAGGGTTCTCGGAAGCGTCCATCGTGTCAATCTTGCTGCCGTAAACAAGGCCCTTGGATCCGTTCAGTGAGAGGCAGTCGCCCTCCTTGAACTTGGCGTCGCCAAAGCTTACGGTCTTGTTTGCGAAGTCAATCTTCATTGCCTCGCATCCTACGATACAGCACTTGCCCCATCCACGGGCCACAAGGGCTGCGTGAGAGGTCATACCTCCGCGGGTGGTGAGGATTCCGTCGGCAACCCTCATTCCTTCGATATCCTCAGGAGAGGTCTCTTCGCGGACCAGGATCACCTTCTTGCCCTTTGCGTACTCTTTCATTGCATCCTCGATGGTGAAGTAGATCTGTCCTACTGCTCCGCCCGGAGATGCGGGAAGTCCGTGGGCGATAACCTTTGCCTTCTTCTCGGAAGCGGGTGCAAGGATAGGGTGGAGGATCTCGTCAAGCTGGGAGGGGGATACCCTGAGGACGGCTGTGCGCTCGTCAATCATACCCTCGTCAAGCATATCCATAGCCATCTGGAGGGCTGCAAGTCCCGTCCTCTTGCCAATGCGGCACTGGAGCATATAGAGTTTGCCGTCCTGGATGGTGAACTCAATGTCCTGCATATCGTGGAAATGGTTTTCCAGAAGTATGCGGATGTCATCGAGCTCCTTGTAAACCTCAGGCATAGCCTTCTCAAGTGATACAAGGCTCTTGTTATGGTCTGTCTTGGTGGCCTCGTTCAGGGGGTTGGGGGTGCGGATACCTGCAACAACATCCTCGCCCTGGGCGTTGATGAGCCACTCTCCGTAGAACTTGTTGTCTCCAATGGCAGGGTTGCGTGAGAAAGCAACTCCGGTAGCGGAGGTCTCGCCCATATTTCCGAATACCATTGACTGTACGTTCACTGCTGTGCCCCAGTCATCGGGAATCTTCTCGATCTTGCGGTATGCGATGGCCCTCTTTCCGTTCCAGGACTTGAATACTCCACCAATTGAGCCCCAAAGCTGTGCCTTTGCGTTGTCAGGGAATTCAACTCCAAGGACTTCCTTCACCTTCTTCTTGAAGAGCTCGCAGAGCTGCTTTAGCTCGTCGGCGGTGATTTCAGTGTCAAGTTTGTATCCTTTTGCATCCTTGAGGTCGCCCATCATCTTGTCGAGCTGCTGGCGTATGCCCTGGCCGTCCTCGGGCTCAATGCCTTCGGCTTTCTCCATTACAACGTCGGAGTACATCATGATGAGACGCCTGTATGCGTCATAAACGAAACGTGGGTTGCCTGTTTTCTCTATCATTCCGGGGATGGTGTCGGAGCAGAGTCCGATGTTCAGGATGGTATCCATCATACCAGGCATTGAGCTGCGGGCGCCTGAACGGCAGCTTACCAGCAGCGGGTTCTTCTTGTCCCCGAATTTTGCGCCCATAAGGGCCTCGGTGGCTTCAAGGGCGGCAGCAACCTCTCCCTTGAGCTCCTCTGTATATGAGCCGCCCAGAGCGTAGTATTCTGCGCAGCATTCAGTTGTAATTGTAAAACCTGCAGGTACCGGCAAGCCAAGCTTGCTCATTTCTGCCAAATTGGCTCCTTTTCCACCAAGGAGCTCCCTCATTTTACCGTCACCCTCTGCGGTCTTTCCGCCAAAACGGTAAACTCTTTTTTTCCTTTCAAACATATTTTTATATAGCCTTGTAATTAAACTTGCGAATTTACTAAAAATATTCTATTAAACAGCACTTTAATCTTCACCTTCTGAACTTTGGCTGCGGATAAGCGAATCCAGTATGGCTTCTATTGAAGTTTTGCCGGAATCCAGCACGGTAATGTCCCTGCTTTTTATGTCGGGATGGCCCAGCGGGAAATAAACTATGTCCTGCAGGAGCATTTCTGCGTCTATGTAGTCAAAGTCGATGTCCCTTATCTGGATGAGTGCTCCGGGAACCTCGGAAAAGAGGATTCGGATGGAGTCTTTCTCGTGATAGGTGTTCTTGATGTCCGCAAGGTTGATGCAGGCGCCGCAGGCCGCGCTCATACGGCGCATTGCTGCAAGCAAGCCGCCTTCGCGGACGGTTGCGGCGCTGAGCAGAATGCCGTCTTCTGCAAGCTCGCGCACCAGTTCGAAGCAGTCCATGAAATAGTCTGCGTCGCCGGTCTCGGGGGCAGGGTCGGGGGTGCCTCCTACAACCTCGGAGAAAATGGATCCGCCAAGGCGGAAATCGCAGGTGTCGAAGGGGATGAATATCAGCCAGCTTTCGGCGTCAGGGACAATGCCTTGCGGCACGATGAGCTTGCGCTGGAGGAATGGCTCTCCCTCAGATGCGGCGTCGGTGAGTTCGTCAAAGGCCTCGGGCTGGTTCACCGCTATTGCGGCGCTTAAACTGAGGCGGCAATCATCGGCCTTGTAAACATTGTATTTCTGAAGGCGTATGCCAAGTGCGTCTATGAAGTCTGCCGCGGCCTCGCAGGACCAGTAGAGAGCGGCGAAGCGCCCGAGACCGCCGTCGCACCACTCCCATTTGGCGGTGAGCGCCAGGTCCGGGAGCCTGAAATGGCCGTCCTTCCAAAGGGTCTCGATGAGTTCGCAGGCGATGAGGCTCTTAGTGTATTGGGCGGGGAACGCAAAAGGGAAATCCTTGCGGGAAGTGGCTGCCACCTTGTTCAGGTAGTAGTGCATATGCTCCGCGTCAACGGCGCAGGTCTTGAGCTCGGGGTCTGTGGTTTCATCGGCAATGGTCTCGGAGAAGTCCTCTACAGGGTGCTTCTCAATGGAAATGTCGTTAAGCATTTCTATTGGAGAAAGAGCCTGGGGGACCCCGTCAATGATGTAAGAGGAAAGAAGAGCCGATGAGAATTTCTTCATTTTGCGTTCTATAAGACTTCAAAATTAACTATTTTTGGAAACACTTCAAATATGTCAGACTACGAACAAATAATAAATAACCTGTTTGAGCGCCATCAGTCAGTGCAGACGGCAGGTTTTTCGGCGGATTCCTACAAGCCGGGGCTTGACCGGATAAGGGAACTGGACCGCAGGGCGGGCAGCCCTTCAAGCCGGCTCAGGTGCATCCACGTGGCCGGAACAAACGGTAAAGGATCCGTCTGTTCCTTGCTTGCCGCGTCCCTGGCAGGAAACGGATACCGCGTGGGGCTTTTTACATCGCCCCATCTGCTGGATTTCAGGGAGAGGATAAAGATTGTGGAGGAAGGCGGCTACGAGATGATTCCCAGGGAGAGCGTGGTGGAGTTCCTGGACAGGTTCGATTCGCCGGAACTGTCTTTCTTTGAGATCACTACCGGGATGGCTTTCTGGTACTTTGACCGGGAACAGGTTGACATTGCCGTCATTGAAGTGGGTCTGGGCGGACTCTTGGATTCTACCAATATCATAGTGCCTGAGCTGTGCGTGGTCACCTCCATAGGATTGGACCACTGCGCGCTGCTGGGCGACACCCGCGCCCTGATCGCCGGCCAGAAGGCCGGAATCTTCAAGGGCGGGGTGCCCGCGGTCGTGGGGGAGATGGACGATGAAACGGCTCCGGTCTTCGAAGCCGCCGCCGCGGAGGCCCACTGCCCTCTCTTCTTCGCCCCCGATTTCCCTGTCATCCTGAGCGAAGCGAAGGATCTGTGCTGCCAGAAGGAGCACCTGGTTGAAAAGGGCGATAACAACAGGCTTGACGCCGAAAGCCCTTTTCAACCAAGTACTCCTTCAGACAAAGTAGAGCCATTGGAAGAAGTGCTGGCGCAGATGGACCTGCAGGGGGAGTGCCAGGCGGAAAACCTTCGCACAGTGCTGTGCGCGCTGGATTTGCTGGGGGAGGAACCTAATGTGGACGCCTTGTGCCGCGCTGCGGCGATGACGGGGCTGCGCGGACGCTGGGAAGCGGTCCGCAGGAGCCCGCTTACAATCGCGGACATAGGCCACAATCCCGCAGCGCTCAAAGGAAACTTCGCGCGCCTGGGGGAGATGATGGCCTCCGGCACCTATGACAAATTGCTGATAGTTTACGGCGTTATGGCCGATAAGGACTTTGCTGGCATCCTTCCACTGATGCCGCAGGAGGCGGAGTACTTCTTTGCCGCCCCGGATACGCCGCGCGCCCTGCCTGCTTCTGTCATCCTGAGCGAAGCGAAGGATCTGCTCCCCAACGCCCAGGCCTGTGACAGCGTCGCTGACGCAGTGTCAAAGGCTTCGGCCTTGGCAACTCCGCAGTCCCTCATATACATTGGAGGCAGCACTTTTGTGGTTGCGGACTACCTCAAACTGCAGGAAGTTTGAAAAAACTCAAAAAAAATTTGCAACTCCTGATTTTTTCCTTACCTTTGCAATCCCTACGGGAGATTAGCTCAGTTGGTTTAGAGCGTCTGCCTTACAAGCAGAGGGTCGGGGGTTCGACTCCCTCATCTCCCACCACCGATGGACGGCCTTTCCGGCCGTCTTTTTTTGTATTACATTGTCTAGAAATATTTTGCAATACGGAAGCCTCGTTGTTATATTTGTAAATAATCGAGCCGGCAACCTGTGTAGTAACCGTTGTCGAGAATCAATAACCTAGTTCTAAAACTATATACCAAGTCAGAATGAGAGATATTTTTAAAAAATTCGTGAATTTTCTGCGGATAAAGGTCTTCCGCCGCAAAGGGGAGTTGGTTAAGCCAAAACCCTTTCCCCAACCTGTGCCTAAGCCCCTTAAAGTGAGCGTGACAGGCATAACCCTGGATAAGACGGATGTAACTGTTTCTTATCCGCAAGACTTCCTGCTGAATGCAACCATCCAGCCGGCCAATGCAACCAACAAGGAAATAGACTGGACTTCCTCCAGCATAATGATAGCGACGGTCACTCATTATGCTGACAATCCGTGCATCGGTTCAGTTACCGGCATTGCGCCAGGAACGGCCATAATCAAGGCAAAGACAATGGATGGCGGGTACGAGGCCACCTGCAAGGTTACCGTCCAGTAAAAGGCCCGTTTACAGACTCAGAGACCCCTGTGGGGGGAAGGACTTTTCGGCTTTAGCCTGCTTTGTCGGTCCTTCCCCCCACAGGGGTCTTTGAGTCTATTACGACGTTATTACATCATTCCTCCGGCGGGCATAGCGGGAACTGCGGGCTCCTTCTCGGGGATGTCCACGATACCGCACTCTGTGGTAAGGAACATTCCGGCAACGGAAGCCGCGTTCTCGAGAGCGACACGTGCAACCTTGGTAGGGTCGATGACACCGGCCTCGTACATATTGACGAACTCGTCAGTGCGGGCGTTGTAGCCAAAGTCACCCTTGCCTTCCTTGATCTTCTGGATGATGACGCTGCCGTCAACTCCGGCGTTCTGGGCAATCATCCTCAGTGGCTCCTCGATAGCCTTGGCAACGATGTGGATTCCGGTGGTCTGGTCTTCATTGTCGCCCTTGAGGCCCTTGAGGCACTCTGCTGCGCGGATGTATGCTACGCCGCCTCCAGGGAGGTAACCCTCCTCTACGGCTGCGCGGGTGGCGTTGAGGGCGTCCTCTACGCGGTCCTTCTTCTCCTTCATCTCAACCTCGGTGGTGGCGCCGACGTAGAGTACAGCAACTCCTCCTATCAACTTTCCGAGCCTCTCCTTTAGTTTCTCACGATCATAGTCTGATTTAGTGGAATCTATTTGCATGCGGATCATATGGGCCCTTTTGTCAATATCTTCCTTAGCACCTGCGCCACCTACGATAGTGGTGTTCTCCTTGGTGATGGTGATTTTTTCAGCCTTTCCAAGCATATCGGGTGTGACATTCTCAAGGGTGTAGCCCCTTTCCTCTGAAACGACGCTTGCGCCGGTGAGGATTGCAATGTCCTGAAGCATTTCCTTGCGGCGGTCGCCAAAGCCCGGAGCCTTGACGGCAGCAATCTTGAGGGTGCCGCGGAGTTTGTTCACTACCAGGGTGGTAAGTGCCTCTCCATCAACGTCTTCGGCAATGATAAGGAGTTCCTTTCCCTCACGGGCAATGGGCTCGAGGATAGGGAGAAGGTCCTTCATAGTGGAGATCTTCTTGTCAGTTATGAGTATGTAAGGATTGTCAAGCACGGCCTCTAACTTATCTCCGTTAGTCATGAAATATGGGCTGATGAATCCGCGGTCGAACTCCATACCTTCTACGACCTTGACCTCGGTCGCAGTTCCCTTGGCTTCTTCTACGGTGATGACGCCGTCTTTCTTCACCTTTGACATTGCGTCGGCGATGAGCTTGCCAATGTAATTGTCATTGTTTGCGGAAACGGTTCCAACCTGCTCAATCTTGGAGTAGTCCTCGCCCACTTCCTGGCTCTGCTTCTTGAGTTCGCCTACAATGCAGTCAACAGCCTTGTCTATGCCCTTCTTGAGGTCCATAGGGTTGGCACCTGCGGTAACGTTCTTGATACCTACGTTTATGATTGCCTGGGCCAGTACGGTTGCGGTTGTGGTACCGTCACCTGCCTGCTCGTTGGTCTTGGAAGCGACCTCCTTGACCATCTGTGCGCCCATATTCTCGAATCTGTCTTCCAGCTCGATCTCCTTGGCTACGGTAACACCGTCCTTTGTAACCTGGGGAGCACCGAACTTCTTGTCCAATACTACGTTGCGGCCCTTAGGACCAAGCGTAACCTTTACTGCGTTTGCAAGGGCGTCTGCTCCGTCTTTCATCTTGGAACGGACATCCACATTGAATTTTATCTCTTTTGCCATAATTTACAGGATTGCTAAAATGTCAGATTGTTTAACAATAATGAAAGTTTTGTCATCAACAGTAACCTCTGTGCCGGAGTATTTGCCGTATAGAACTTCATCCCCCACTTTCACTTCTATGGGTTCATCCTTTTTGCCTGGCCCTACAGCCATGACCTTTCCCTGTTGAGATTTTTCCTTAGCTACATCCGGAATAAATAGTCCGGAAACTGTCTGTGCCTGAGCCTCCTGAGGCTCGATAAGCACTCTGTCTGCCAATGGTCTTATCATTTTTATCTGTTTTAATTATTGTATCATTTAATAGTTTGTCACCCTGAAAATAGTTGTCATCCTGAAAATAGTTGTCATCCTGAAAATAGTTGTCACCCTGAAAATAGTTGTCACCCTGAGCTCTGTCGAAGGGTCTGGATTCTTCGCTATGCTCAGAATGACAACCTTGCGTCATAAGAATAAGCGCAAGGTCTGTGCCTAATGCCGGAAGACTGCCAAATTGTCACGGGTCAAGGGCGGAAGTGCCAGAGAACCACTCCAACCGCTACGGATACGTTGAGGGAGTGCTTGGTGCCCCACTGGGGGATTTCCAGAACCAGGTCCGAGGCGTCAGCGACGCTCTGCTGCACTCCGTCAACTTCATTGCCGAAGACAACCGCGTACCTGGCGCCTTCCCGGCGGACGAAGTCCTCCAGGCTGACGGCGCCTTCCGTCTGCTCCACGCTTACCAGCGTGTAGCCCTGGGCTCGCAGGCGCTCCACCGCTTCCAGCGTGTCCGCGCAGTGCTCCCATTCCACGCTCTGCTCCGCCCCTAGTGCGGATTTGTGGATTTCCGCCGAAGGCGGACACGCGCAAATCCCGCACAGGTAGATCTTGTCTATCCCAAAGGCGTCTGCGGTGCGGAATACGCTGCCCACGTTGTGGGCGCTGCGTATGTTGTCCAGCACCACAACGACGCCGCCGGGCTGCCTGCGGCGGTACTGTTCCGGGCTTATCCTGCCCAGTTCGCTGTTAAGTAATTTGCGGTGGCTCATTATGGGTGCAAAAGTAACATTATTTTGTTATATTTGTCTGTTTGAATCAACAATACGAATATGAAACAGGATATCCAGATCTTTGACCTTATCAAGAAAGAAAGGGACAGGCAGGCGTCAGGCCTTGAGCTTATTGCATCTGAAAACTATGTAAGCCAGGGCGTTATGGACGCAATGGGAAGCATTTGCACAAACAAATATGCAGAGGGCTACCCGGGCAAGCGTTACTACGGAGGCTGCGAAGTGGTTGACCAGATAGAGCAGCTGGCCATAGACCGCCTCAAGAAGATCTACGATGCGGAATACGCAAATGTCCAGCCCCATTCCGGAGCCCAGGCCAATATGGCCGTCATAATGGCCGTCCTCAAGCCGGGCGACACCTTTATGGGACTTGACCTCTCACAGGGCGGACACCTTACCCACGGTTCACCCGTAAACGCATCAGGAATCCTGTACAATGCCGTTGCTTACGGCCTTGACCAGGAGACTGGCTGCATAGACTATGACAAGATGGAGCAGACAGCCCTCAAGTGCAAGCCAAAGCTCATCATCGGCGGCGCATCCGCCTATTCACGCGAGTGGGACTACGAGCGTATGCGCGCACTGGCCGACAGGGTAGGCGCCCTCCTTTGGATTGATATGGCCCATACCGCCGGACTCATTGCCGCAGGCCTCCTCAAGAATCCTGTAAAATACGCTCACATAGTCACTTCCACCACCCACAAGACCCTTCGCGGACCGCGTGGAGGCGTCATCCTTATGGGCAAGGACTTTGACAACCCCTGGGGTCTCACAACTCCCAAGGGAGAGATCAAGAAGATGAGCCAGATACTCAATTCCTCCGTATTCCCCGGAATCCAGGGCGGACCTCTGGAGCACGTGATCGCCGCCAAGGCCGTGGCTTTCTACGAGGCAATGCAGCCGGAATTCGTGGAGTATCAGAAACAGGTCATAGCCAACGCGCAGGCAATGTGCAGCGCCTTCCTCAAGAGGGGATACAACGTGGTTTCCGGCGGAACGGACAACCACCTTATGCTCATTGACCTCCGCTCCAAGTTCCCTGAGGTGACGGGAAGGATGGCTGAGCAGCAGCTCGTCAAGGCAGACATCACCCTCAACAAGAATATGGTTCCCTTCGATTCCCGTTCTGCTTTCCAGACCTCCGGTTTCCGTATAGGAACACCTGCGGTCACCTCACGCGGAATGGTGGAAAGGGATATGGAAGAGATTGTCTCAATGATTGACGAGGTCCTTTCATCCGTGGCGGCTCATCCCACAGACCTTGAGTGCCCGGAGCACGTTGCAGTTGTGGACTCCATCCGCAGGAAGGTCCACAATATGACCAAAATCTATCCGCTGAACAAATACTAGCAGCCTGTCACCCTGAGTTCTGCCCTGTCACCCTGAGTTCTGCCCTGTCACCCTGAGTTCTGCCCTGTCACCCTGAGCGTCAGCGAAGGGTCTAAATTGTGTCTTTGATGTTATATGCGTTCCTGTCGCTGGACGTACGTGAGATCATCTCGCATATGAATCCGGCCAGGAACAGCATTACTCCAAGTACTACAGCCAGCAAGGCAAGATAGAACAGAGGCTGGTCCGTTACGGCCCGGAAGTATTGTCCGTGAGCCTGATGGACCAGTTTTGCCGCTATTATCCACACGGTCATTATGAATCCCACAATGAACATGAAGATGCCCGTGTAGCCAAAGAAATGCATTGGCTTGCGCCCAAAAGTGGAAAGGAACCACAGTGAGATCAGGTCCAGGAAACCGTTCACAAAACGGTCCATTCCAAATTTGCTCTTGCCGTACTTGCGTTTCTGGTGGTGTACGGGCTTTTCTGTTATGCGGGTGAAGCCTGCATTCTTTGCAAGATACGGGATGTAGCGGTGCATCTCCCCGTAAACCTCAATGTTCTTTACGACATCGTTCCTATAAGCCTTGAGACCGCAGTTCATGTCGTGAAGCTTGATGCCGGTGATGCGGCGCGCCGTAGCGTTATAGAGCTTTGAAGGGAGGTTCTTGGTAAGCTTGTTGTCCTGGCGGTGCTGTTTCCAGCCAGAAACCACGTCCCAGCCGTCTTCCACGACCATACGGTACATTTCAGGGATCTCCTCGGGGGAGTCCTGCAGGTCAGCATCCATAGTGACCACGACGCGCCCGCGCGCGGCCTTGAAGCCGCAGAAAAGGGCGGCGGACTTGCCGTAGTTGCGGCGGAACTGGATGGCGCGTATGCAGCCGTCCGCCGCCGCCAGCTCCTTGACGGCCTCCCAGGTGCCGTCGTCGCTGCCGTCGTCAATGATGATTATCTCAAATGACTTGCCGTCCGGGTCAAGGGTCCTGTGAATCCAGGAAATGAGTTCCGGAAGGGATTCCCTTTCGTTGTAGGAAGGGATGATTATGCTTAGGTCAACGGGGTAGTCCATATTATTGCCTGAAAGGATCGTCTTTTACCAGCCTGGAGGCTATGATGGCGGATGCCGCCCAGCCGAACAGGGTGCAATATATAAGCATCGAAAAGAATGTTATTGCCGGAAGGCTTCCCTGTACCTGCTCCAAAGCCTGCATAGAGTTGGAGTCCAGCATTGAGGAATAGGCCTCAGTGGCTGCGGCGAAGCTTTGTGAAAGCGCATCGGGATTGATGTACAGGAAGTAAACAAGACTGAAAGCCGCTACCAGGATGGCGGATGTGAAACCGGTTATGACGCCATATTTGCGTACCGTTTTCCTGTCGGAACCGGGGAAGTCAAGGGTGAACTTGCGCATAAGGGCATACAGCACGTATATGCAACAGAACAGCTTGGCGCCCCAAAGGATGAAATTGAGTACCGTGGACAGGAAGATTCCTACGGAACTGTCCGGCAGAAGCCCTAGGAGCAGGTTCAGGAGCGTGAAGGCTATTGTGATTCCGCCCAGGATGAGGCCGCCCTTGCCGCCGCAGTCCCAAAGTGTCTTTGCAGATATGTCGCTATTCATAATCAGAGGTGTTTATTAATACAAAGATACGGAAAAAAACAGTATATTTGCATTCCTTATATTTAACGATATGATTAACATAACATTTCCAGACGGAGCGGTAAAGCCATTTGTAGAAGGAATAACCGCTTACGAAATTGCTGAGAGCATAAGCCCTCGCCTGGCAGCGGACGTACTTGCCGCCCAGGTGAACGGGGTTGTGTATGATTTGAACCGCCCAATCGACCAGGATGCTACGATATCTCTCCTGAAGTGGGACAGCGACGATGCCAAGAGGGTTTTCTGGCACTCCTCATCCCACCTTATGGCAGAGGCCCTGGAGGCCCTTTATCCCGGAGTCAAGTTCGGTATCGGTCCTGCCGTCGAGAACGGATTTTATTATGACGTTGACCTCTGCGGCCAGCAGATCACAGATTCTGACCTTCCCAAGATAGAGAAGAAGATGCTGGAGCTTGCCGCCCGCAAGGAAGAGTACAAGAGAATTGACGTCAGCAAGGCAGACGCCCTGAAGTATTTCGCCTCCAAAGGGGACCAGTACAAGGTGGAGCTTATCAACGAGCTTCAGGACGGAACCATAACCTACTATGAAAACGGAGATTTCACAGACCTTTGCCGCGGCCCTCACCTCAGGAGCACGGAGGCAATCAAGGCAGTGAAACTCACTGCAATAGCAGGAGCTTACTGGCGCGGAGACGAGAAGCGCCAGCAGCTCACCCGCATCTACGGCATCACCTTCCCCAAGAAATCAATGCTTGAGGAGTACCTGGTGATGATGGAAGAGGCCAAGAAGAGGGATCACCGCAAACTGGGCAAGGAGATGGAACTGTTCACCTTCTCCCAGAGAGTGGGCCTGGGCCTTCCCCTGTGGCTCCCGCGCGGCGCCGTGATGCGCAACATCCTGGAGGGATTCCTCCGCAAGAAGCAGACAGAACTGGGATACCTTCCCGTAGTGACTCCTCACATCGGAAGCAAGGATCTCTATATAACATCGGGGCACTACGCCAAGTACGGAAAGGATTCGTTCCAGCCAATCCGCACTCCCCAGGAGGGCGAAGAGTATATGCTCAAGCCAATGAACTGCCCTCACCACTGCGAGATTTTCCGCAGCTCGCCGCGCTCATACCGCGACCTTCCGCTGCGCTTCGCGGAGTTCGGAACCGTTTACCGCTATGAGCAGAGCGGCGAGCTCCACGGCCTCACCCGCGTAAGGGGTTTCACCCAGGACGACGCCCACCTCTTCTGCCGCCCTGACCAGCTCCAGGAAGAGTTCGAGAAAGTCATCGACCTCATCCTGTACGTGTTCAGGACCCTCAAGATGACGGACTATATGGCGCAGGTATCCCTCCGCGACCCTGACAACAAGGAGAAATACATCGGTTCCGACGAGAACTGGGCCAAGGCCGAGCAGGCTATCATTGACGCCGCCGAGAAGAAGGGCCTCAAGACCGTAGTGGAGAAAGGCGAAGCCGCTTTCTACGGCCCCAAGCTGGACTTTATGGTCAAGGACGCTATCGGACGCAAATGGCAGCTGGGCACCATCCAGGTTGACTACAACCTGCCGGAGCGCTTCCAGCTGGAATACACGGACGCCGACGGCAGCAAGAAGCGCCCCGTGATGATCCATCGCGCTCCTTTCGGATCAATGGAAAGGTTTACCGCCGTGGTACTGGAGCACACCGCCGGACACCTGCCTCTGTGGCTGTCTCCGGATCAGGTTAAAGTGCTGCCAGTGAGCGAAAAATACGCGGATTATGCAGAAAAAGTTTGTAGTTTCCTGAATAATTCCGATATTCGCGCTTCAATAGACGCCAGGAATGAGACACTTGGCAAGAGAATCCGTGAGATTTCCCTGCTCAGAGTGCCTGTACTGGTGATTGTTGGAGATAAAGAAATCCAAAGCGAGACGGTATCCGTGCGCCGCGAGGGCGTGGATGCCGGCAGTATGACTTTGGATGGATTTGTTGAGTATATCCATCAGGCAATAGCCGATGAGTTATCATAAATTTAAGTTTATTTTAAACATTAGGAGGATTTTTTATCGCAGCACCTTACCGACCGAAGCCCTCGGGCTTCAAGCCTAACGGCAAAAAACCAAACCGTCCTTATCCCAACCAGAAGAAGGACGAGAACGAGCTTAACATCAACCAGGAGATAACCGCGCCTCAGGTGCGCCTGGTGGGTGACAACATTCCTGAGCCGGGGATTTACCCCCTGGCCAAAGCGCTGGCTTTGGCAGATCAGATGGAATTGGATCTCGTGGAGATAAGTGCGAAGGCAGATCCTCCTGTGTGCAAGATACTTGACTACCAGAAATACCTGTATCAGCAGAAGAAGAAGGCCAAGGAGATGAAATCGAATTCGGCCAAGATAGTGCTCAAGGAAATACGTTTCGGCCCCAACACGGACGAGCACGATTTCCAGTTCAAGCTCAAGCACGCCCAGGAATTCCTCCAGGAGGGATCCAAGGTAAAGGCTACTATCTTCTTCAGGGGACGCTCAATACAGTTCGCGGAGCAGGGAGAGAAGCAGCTCCTCCGCTTTGCGGTTGAACTTGAGGAGTTCGGTAGGGCTGAGAACATGCCGGTTCTGGAAGGAAAGAGAATGACAATGATCATTGCTCCTATCAAAAAGAAATAGGGCAGAAACTATTAATAATTATTAACAACAAAAGAAATGGCAAAGAATAAGACCAACTCCGGTGCCAAAAAGCGCTTCACGCTTACCGGAACGGGAAAGATCAAGAGAAAGCACGCTTATCACAGCCACATTCTCACAAAGAAGACCAAGAAGCAGAAGAGAAACCTGGATCATTTCGCCATCCTCAAGAAGGTTGACGAGAAGAGGGTTAAAGAGCTCCTTGCGTTGTAGTAAAATTTTAAGTTTAACGTGGATGACGCAGTTGTGAAGCGCTTGCCCTGCAAGCCACTGCCTCCAGAAAAATCATTAAATTATGCCAAGATCAGTCAACTCAGTTGCTTCAAAAGCACGCCGCAAGAAGATTCTCAAGCAGACTCGCGGTAACTTCCTTTCAAGGAAGAATGTATGGACGGTTGCAAAGAACACCTATGAGAAGGGTCTTACTTATGCATACCGTGACAGGAAAGCAAAGAAACGCAATTTCCGCGCTCTCTGGATTCAAAGGATCAATGCAGCCGCACGTCAGTACGGTGTAAATTATTCCCAGTTTATGGGTCAGCTGGCCAAGAAGAATGTGGGCCTCAACCGCAAAGTTCTGGCAGACCTCGCTATGAACAATCCTCAGGCATTCGAAGCTATTTTGAAGTCTGTTACGGAGTAGTTCCCCATGGGCTGGAAGGATTTTTACCATAACCGCTGGACGGGCTTCATTTTCTGGGCTCTGCTTTATGTGTTATGGGTAATCTGGCTGGGAAACTTCTGGTGGCTGTTCGGCCTGATAGTTATCTTTGACATCTTCATCACAAAGAAGGTTCACTGGAACTTCTGGAAGAAACGCTACAAGAAAGGAGAAAAAAGGGATGCGGCCAACGACTGGCTGGACGATATTATCTTCGCGGTGGTATTTGTCACATTTTTGAACATCTTCTTTTTCCAGGCTTTCAAGATTCCTTCCTCCTCAATGGAAAGTACGCTTTACACAGGCGACCGCCTGTTCGTAAGCAAATTGACATATGGGCCAAGGCTTCCCCAGACGCCGCTCACAGTCCCTTTCACGCATAACGTGATCTTTGGAAAGGAATCCTATTCCAAACTTATCCAAAGGGATTACAAGAGGCTCCGCGGATTCAGGGAAGTGCAAAAGGGAGACAATGTGGTCTTTGGCTTTCCCAACGGCGACAGCGTCCTTGTGAAAGCTCCCGTAGATGACTATTACACTCTTTGCCGTATGATTGGCAGGGATGCGGTAATAAGGAACTGGGGCCCCGTGAAGGTTCGTCCCGCGGACAAGAAAGACCATTATGTGAAACGTTGCGTGGCTACGCCGGGAGACTGGCTTCAGGTCATTGACGGCCTGGTTTACATAAACGGCCAGCAGCAGGAAGTTTACCCGGGCATACAGCTTACTTACAAGGTTGTCACCACAGGTGGAAAGATAAATCAAAAGTTCTTTGAAAAACTAGGCGTGAACGCCTCGGAACTCTTCTACGATCCGGCTTTGCCGGGGTATCCGGCCATGCCGCTTACCGCCGCAATGCTCCCGCAGGTCAAGGAACTTGACGTTGTGCAGAGCGTGGAGGCAAATCTGGAAAGGGAACCTTCGGAGGCAGAACTCTTCCCGTTCACCGCTACCGGCTGGAGCCGCGACTATTACGGTCCAATATGGATCCCGCAGAAAGGCCAGAGCGTGGAGATCAACGAGGAAACCCTGCCGCTTTACAGCAGGATCATCAAGGATTACGAGGGAGGAGACGTTCAGGCTGCGCTGCGAGAAGGTACATATACCTTCCGCCAGGATTATTATTTTATGATGGGAGACAACAGGCACAATTCCCTTGACTCAAGGTACTGGGGTTTTGTTCCGGAGGACCACATAGTGGGAAGGCCCATAGTGATATGGCTCTCTACCGATTCGTCCAAGAAGTTCCCCAAGAATATCCGTTGGCGCAGATTTTTTAAAATTGTTTGTAATTAAAAATTAAAAAAAGAATAGAATTATGGCAAAGGTTTGTCAAGTAACAGGAAGAAAGAGAATGAAGGGCAACAATGTGGCCCATTCAAAGTTGCGCACCAAGCGTGATTTCTCCCTCAACCTCAAGACCAAAAAGTTCTGGTCAGAAGAGGAGCAGAGGTTCGTCACATTGAAAGTGTCCTGCAAGGGTATGAGGATCATTGAGAAGAATGGTCTTGACGCCACCCTCAGGGATGCACAGAAGAAAGGATTAATTAACCTTGTTTAAACTCGTGAATTATGGCAAAGAAAGCTAAAGGAAACAGGGTGCAGGTCATCCTTGAGTGCACAGAGCAGAAAGCTAGCGGTGTACCTGGAATGTCTCGTTACATTACCACCAAGAACAAGAAGAACAATCCTGAGAGGTTGGAGCGCAAGAAATACAATCCGTTCCTCAAGAAGGTTACCGTTCACCGTGAGATCAAGTAATTAAAATCAGGAGTATAACACTATGGCAAAGAAAGCAGTAGCTACATTCGCAGCAAAGGCCGGTGCCAAGAGCATGGTCAAGTGCATCCGTATGGAGAAATCTCCCAAGACCGGTGCATACGTATTTGTAGAGCATCTCGTAGAAGAGTCCAAGGCAAAGGAGTACTTCGACAAGAAGTAATCTCTCCTGAGAACACATTATAAAAAGGGCCTGCAATTGCTGCAGGCCTTTTTTATTATATCTGTTCGAAGGCTTGGTCCAGATCCGCTATCAGGTCGTCTATGTGCTCGGTGCCTATCGACAGCCTTATGGTGCTCTGGAAGATGCCCTGGTCCGTGAGCTCGGCCTCCGTCAACTGGGAGTGGGTTGTGGTGGCAGGGTGGATGACAAGGGACTTGACATCGGCCACATTGGCAAGGAGGGAGAAGATTTCCAGCGAATCTATGAAGCGGAACGCTTCTTTCTTGCCTCCCTTTATCTCAAAGGTGAATATTGAGCCGCCGCCGTTGGGGAAGTACTTCAGGTACTGCCCGTGATCCGGGTGTGATGGCAGTGCGGGATGGTTCACCTTGGCCACCTTGGGGTGCTTGGAGAGGTAGTCCACCACCTTGAGAGCGTTCTCTACGTGCCTTTCTACGCGCAGCGAGAGGGTTTCCAGTCCCTGGAGGAAGATGAAGGCGCTGACAGGGGAGAGCGTGGCGCCCGTGTCGCGCAACAGGATTGCGCGGGCGCGGGTGATGTACGCGGCGGGGCCTACGGCATCCGCAAATACAATTCCGTGATAGCTGTAGTCAGGCTCGGTGAACTGGGGGAATTTGCCCGATGCCTTCCAGTCGAATTTTCCGGAGTCAATGATGACGCCTCCGATGGTTGTTCCGTGGCCGCCTATGAACTTGGTGGCTGAGTGCACTACTATGTCGGCACCGTATTCAATGGGGCGGAGAAGGAACGGCGTGGCGAAGGTGTTGTCAATGATAAGGGGGATGTTGTGCGCGTGGGCTATGTCAGCTGCTGCCTTTATGTCAATGAGGTTGGAGTTGGGGTTGCCGAAGGACTCGATGAAGATGAGCTTTGTCTCCGGGCGGATGGCCTTCTCAAAGTTGGAGATGTCCGAAGGATCTACAAAGGTGGTGGTCACTCCGTAAGGCACAAGGGTGTGCTGAAGCAGGTCGTAGGTGCCGCCGTAGATAGTCTTGGCGCTCACAACGTGGTCTCCCGCACGTGTTATGTTAAGGATGGAGTAGGTGATTGCGGCTGCGCCTGAGGCTACTGCCAGAGCGCCCACGCCGCCTTCCAGCGCGG
>JAGCYZ010000031.1 GCA_017960545.1 Bacteroidales bacterium | reverse complement strand
CTCCGTAGCCTTCCGCTTCGCTCCATCCCGTCTGGCGCAGGCGCCATCCACCCGTTCACGAGGCCACGGGCGGCCACGGGCTACGGAGGCACTACCCTCCCAGCCTACTCTACGACTTCTAGATGACTTAAGAAGAGGTTTGTCTGCTCTGCGGAGAAGCCTCTTTTCTGTATGTAGGCTTCGAGGTCGCGGGCGGTGACGTTGCGGACGCTGTGGTAGGCGGCGTCTTTGTGGGCGATCAGGAAGCCGCAGACGCTGGCCTCCGGAAGCATTGAGCAGGAGTCGGTCAGGGTAACGCCCATAGGCGGAAGCAGGGAAAGGAGGTCGCGCTTGAGGCTGTGGTCCGGGCAGCAGGCGTAGCCTATGCCGGGGGCGATGAACTTGAGCCCCGGCTCCAGCTGAGCCTTGACGCCCTCCTGCAGCCGCAAGGATGCGGTCTCCGCCAGGGTCACGCGCGCGGCGTGCTCCACAAGTCCTTCGGTTTCATCCCCGCTAACGCAGATGCAGAAGACTCCAATCCAGGAAGGGGTGCCCTTCTCCGGGAAGAAGTCGCTCAGGCACAGGCGCGGGGCGCTCCCCTGCCGCAGCATAGGAAGCCGGATTGCGCCATCGGTGCAAATGATGTCGTCCCCGTCCTTCAGGCATTTCAGATAGCGGACGCACAGGCGCACTTTGAGACCGGCGTCGGCCATATACTCCAACGCCTGCGCCTTGAACTGCTCCGCATCCTTCTGCGGCACGCGGCACACGGCGTTGAACGTTTTCCAGTCAAAATCAGCGAGATACTCCCCTGCGGGAAGCTCCTGAAGCGGAATGTCCTCCGGCATCTGCCCGGGATAGCAGCCCTCGCCGGTGCCGATGGTGGCTTCCGGGGCGCCCTGCGCCGATTCCCTCAAGGCGCGGAGGCGCTCGTGCTCCTCATTCTCGCGCAGGATGAATCCCTGCGGATCGGCCATATATTTCTTTGCCATAACGGCCGATGCCGATGCGTCGGCGCCATAATGCACGTTGGGATACAGGGGCGCCAGTTTCACTGCGGTATGCACCGCAGAAGCCGCCGCGCCGCCCACGAAAAGCGGCTGCGTGAAGCCTTCCTCCGCCATCTTGCGGCAGAGTTCCTCCATCCTGAAAAGGGATGGAGTGATGAGGCCGCTGACGGCAATTATGGCGGCGGAGACCTCCCTGGCCTTGGCCAGGATGTCTTCTGCCGGGACCATCACGCCAAGGTCTATCACCTTGAAGCCGCTGCACTGCAGCACTATGGAGGTGATGTTCTTGCCAATGTCGTGGACGTCTCCCTTGACTGTAGCTATGACTATCACGGGACGGTTGGAATCATCCCCTGTCTGCTTCATATATGGCTGGAGTATGGATACGGCGTCCTGCATAACCTTTGCGGAACGGACCACCTGGGGCAGGAACATCTTTCCGGATGCAAAGAGGTCTCCTACCTGCTCCATACCCTTCATCAGGGGGCCTTCTATGAGTGCCACGGGGTCACCCGCGGTTTTCAGGGCCTCTAGAAGGTCGTTCTCCAGATTGGGGCTGCCGCCCTTTACCAAGGCCTTGGTTATCCTTTCCTCGGGGGTAAGGTTGTCCTGTATCCGGGTTGCCTGGGAGGCCGTGTCCGGTGCCTGTTCCATCCCTTGCGCATAGGCTATGAGACGCTCAGTGGCTTCCTTGTCCCGGTCAAAGATCAGGTCCTCCACGGCTTTGAGCAGAGCCGGATCTATCTGGTCATATACCTGGAGCATCTGCGGGTTGACAATTGCCATATCCAGGCCTGCCTCTATAGCGTGATACAGGAAAGCGGAGTGCATGGCCTCCCGGACGGCGTTCCTGCCACGGAAGGCAAAGGAAAGGTTGGACACTCCTCCTGAGGTGAGCGCACCGGGAAGGTTATTCTTTATCCAACGGACGGCCTCTATATAATCCACGCCAAAGCGGGAATGGGACTCTATTCCGGTACCTATGGACAGGATATTGGGGTCGAAGATTATATCCTGCGGAGGTATGCCGGCGGCGGTGAGCAGCCCGTAACTGCGCCTGCAAATCTCAATCTTGCGGTCGAATGTCTCCGCCTGGCCCTGTTCGTCGAAAGCCATCACCACCATCGAGGCGCCCATACGGTTTATGAAACGGGCGCGGCGCAGGAACTCTTCCTGACCGTCCTTCAATGAGATGGAATTGACTATGGAACGGCCCTGGACGTTCTTCAGGCCGGTTTCTATGGTGCTGAAATGGGACGAATCTATCATTATGGCCGCACGCCCTACGGAAGGCTCGGAGGCTATGTAGCGCAGGAAAGTGCGCATCTGGGCCTCGGAGTCCAGCATGGCGTCGTCCATATTGATGTCTATGATGGAGGCGCCACCATCCACCTGGTCCGATGCCACCTGCAGGGCTTCCTGGTATTTGCCTTCGGATATGAGGCGGGCGAATTTGCGGGAGCCCGCCACGTTTGTGCGCTCGCCTATGTTGGTGAAGTTGCGGGCGCGGTCTATCTTGAAGGTTTCAAGGCCGCTGACCGCCGGAAGGGGGCGCTGCGGCGGCAGGGTGCGCGGAGCGCAGCCTTGCAGCGCAGCTGCCACGGCGGCGATATGCGCCGGCGTGGTGCCGCAGCAGCCGCCCGCTATGTTCAGCAGGCCGGCCCTGCCCAGTTCCGCCATCACGGAGGCCATGTTCTGGGGAGTATCGTTGTAGTTGCCCGTCTCGTCAGGAATGCCGGCGTTTGGGTAGAAAATGAGCGGGTGGGAAGAGAATGCGGCAATTTCGCTTGCAAGGTCTTTCATCTGGGCCGCGCCAAGGGCGCAGTTGATACCAAAGGCGGCCAGGTTGGGGCAATGCTTCACGGAGGTGTAGAACGCCTCCAGGGTCTGGCCGGTGAGCGTGCGGCCGCTGCGGTCGCTGACCGTGGCGGAAATTATCACCGGCAGGTTGCAGCCCATTTGCTCCATAGCGAATATGGCAGCCTTGGTGACCAGGGCGTCAAAGCAGGTTTCCAACTGTATGAAGTCCACTCCTCCGCGTTGCAAGGCCGATATCTGCTCCGTATAGACCTCCACCATATCGTCAAAGGAATACTTGCGGAAGGTCAGGTCCGATGCATCCGAAGGGAGCGTCAGCGACTGGCCTGTAGGGCCAACGCTTCCGGCTACGTAAACCCGGCGGGGGGCCGCGTCGGCGGCCTCGCGCGCTATGCGCGCCGCGGCGTACGCCATCTCCGCGGCCTGCGCCGCCCTGCCGTACTCCTGCTGGCTTATCCGGTTCGCGCCAAAACTGTTGGTCTCTATGATATCCGCTCCCGCGGCGATGAACTCCTGGTGGATGGAGCGTATGAGGTCCGGGTTGTCCAGGTTCAGGGTCTCGTTGTCGCCAATGAAATGTCTCTGGATCATAGTGCCCATAGCACCGTCCAGAATCATTATCCTGTTCTTGAGATCCTCCGCAAAAGACATAACCCTAGAAATTATCCCTGAGTATTTCCACTATATTGTCCGCCTTGCCCATAGTGTAGAAATGCACGGTCTTGCACCCGTGGGCCAGAAGGTCACGGCACTGTGCGGAACACCACTCCATTCCTATCCTGTAGCAGGCTTCCTTGCTGCCGGCGTGGGCTTTGATCTGGTCCGTCAGTTCCAGGGGGATGTCTATGGAGAACGCCTCCGGCAACAGTTCCAGCTGCCTTGCAGAGGACAGCGGCTTGAGGCCCGGAATAATGGGAACGGTGATGCCCGCCGCGCGGCATTTGTCGCGGAACTCATAGAACACCTTATTGTCGAAGAACATCTGGGTCACTATATAGTCCGCCCCGGCGTCCACCTTTTTCTTGAGATTCTCTATGTCGGTTTCTATGTTGGGCGCCTCGAAATGCTTTTCCGGATATGCTCCCACACCGGTACAGAACTCATAATCCTTGTCTTTTGAGAACTGCTTTATGGCCGCCACCAACTGGGAGGCATAGGTATAGCCGTCAGGGTCCGGGACAAAGCGTTTCTCCCCCGTTATGCAGTCACCTCTAAGGGCCAGGAGGTTCTCCACGCCAAGGAACTGGAAATCGTGCAGCTGGCTTTCTATTATGTCACGGCTGGCGCCGCCGCAGATGATGTGCGGCACCACGTCTATCTTGAATTCGTTCTGGATTGCGGCGCAGACAGCCGTCTCGCTCACTCTCTTGCGCACCAGGGTGCGCCTGAAACTGCCGTCCGGCTGCAGAGTGAAGGCGAACTCGTCCCTGTGGGTGGTCACGTTCACGAACGGAGGGTTGAACTCCATGAACGGCCGGATGGAATCCAGGAGCTGGGGTTTTGTCACGCCCTTCAGGGGCGGAACAATCTCCAGCGACGGATACGGCCTGGCCGCTCCCTGCAACATCTCTGATATCTTCATAGAATATAAAAGTAATGCTTTTTTTGATAACTTACAAGGTTCTGAGCCAGTCCGCCATAAATCTGTCACTGATCACATAACCGTCGGCCGTTTTGCTTACAAGTTCTATTTCCGTCAGTTTCCTGAGCGATGCCTGCACTGAACTTGCAGCCTTGAGATTATGCCTGGCTATGAAGGAGCCTGAAAGGATCCCGGTAACCGCACCTTCCCGCGAAACCGCCTTCAGAAGCCTGCGGCAGCCGGATGGAAGGACGTTGAACAGTCTTGCATAAGCATCGGCCTGTTCCGCCACTATTTCCCTTACCGCGGCGTCAACCAGTTCCTGGACCGGCGACACTTCATACTGGTAAAGCCTGTTCATCACCTGCTGGATGTACCAGGTATATCCGGAATATCTGTCATACAACGCATTGAAAACATCCTGGTCCAGGAACAGTTCCTTTGTCAGGCACTTGCTTGCGCAGAACCTGTAATACGCTTCCCTGTCAAGCGGCTGCAGATTCATTACCTGGGCAGACTGGTAGAACGGCCGCTTGGGCAGCAGGAACATATCCTGCAGCATATGCTGCCGGCTCCCGGCAAAAATGAAATGGACGTTTGGAAGAAACTGGATGTATGACCTGAGCATAGCCTCCACCCCTTTTTCCGGATACTCGTTTATCTGCTGGAACTCGTCAATTGCAATGAAACATTCCTTCTCAGAAGACTTCAGATTATCGAATATCTCCCTCAGTATCAACTTGTTGTCCCTCTCCGCAACATCCAGTGAAACTACCGGGCTTCCCGTCAGCGGATCAGCGGAGAACTTGGGGACCAGACTGTGGACATAGGTCATAACCCGCTGCATGGCTTTCTCCAGTGGAGCGTCCAGGCGTCCCAGGACGGTCTCCCCAAACAGTTGTACGAATTCTGACAGGTTCTGTGTGGGGAAGATGTCCAGATAGAATGTGTATATGTCAGATTGCCGCTCCAGGTTATGGAACAGGTGATGGATGAGTCCGGTTTTACCAATCCTCCTAGGAGATACCAGTACCACATCCCGGCCGGCGTCAAGCGCGGACATCAGGGCAGCCGTCTCCTGCTCCCTGTCACAGAAATATTCGGGCCCCGCATATCCCCTGATAATGAAAGGGTTTTGAGTTCTTTTTATTGCAACCATATTCATTACGTAATTTTCGTAACGCAATTTACGTAATAATAATCATCCTTGCAAATGGCTAATTCAGAAATATATTGGGATATTTTTGCTATATTTGACTGCTTAAAAGGTAGTGTATTTAAAAATGAAAATTTTCAGTGAAGAATTGGTGGCCCAGGCCTGCCGGGAAAAGAATGTCAAAGACCTTTCCAACGCTACTATAGGAGAGGTCCTTCTTGTTGCCCAGTACCTGGAGCAGAAAACGGGTATCCCCTTTATCAGAATGGACCAGGGCTCCCCTGGCCTCCCTATGAACAAATACGGAATAGAAGCTGAGAAGGCCGCGCTTGACAGCGGCATCGGCTCCCAGTATCCGGCCGCAGCCGGAGTCCCGGAGCTCAAGGACGCCGCCTCCCGTTTCATAAAGGCATTCATTGACGTGGATGTTTCCCCGCGCTCCTGCGTCCCCACTACGGGTTCTGTTGCAGCATCGTTCGGCTCGTTCATCGCCTGTACACAGCGCATCCCCGGAAAGGACAAGGTCCTTTTCATAGACCCGGGCTTCCCCATCCAGAAGTCTCAGCTCAGGGTGCTGGGCATTGAGTGGCGGGAGTTCGACATCTATCCCTGCCGCGGAGCAAAGGCGCTGGAGCCTGTCCTTGAGGCGGAATTCGCCAAAGGCGACATTGCCGCAATCATTTACTCCAACCCCAACAATCCCGCCTGGATCTGTCTGGAAGAGGATGAACTTGAGGTGATAGGCAAACTTGCCACCAAGTACGACGTGGTAGTGCTGGAAGACCTCGCATATTTCTGCATGGACTTCCGCCGCCAACTGTCAAAGCCTTTCCAGGCTCCGTTCCTCCCCACCGTTGCGCGTTATACTGACAATTACATCCTGATGCTTTCCGCATCCAAGATATTCAGCTATGCCGGCCAGAGGATAGCTCTCTGCTGCATTTCAGACAAGCTCTATGAGAAGCAGTACCCTGCCTTGTCGGAGCGCTACAAGGATGCCGGAGTATTTGGCGTAACCCTCACTGCATCAATCCTTTATATGATTACAAGCGGATGCACGGCAACCACCCAGTACGGCTACGCCCGTATGCTGGAACTTGCCTGTGACGGAGTCATCGACTTTGTGGAGGACATCCGGGAATACGAGTCCCGCGCCAACCGTATGAAGGAAATCTTCTGCCGCCACGGCTTCAACGTCGTATATGATTACGACGTCACAATGCCCGTGGGCGACGGCTTCTTCTTCACCCTTGGCTACAAGAATATGAGCGGAGAGCAGCTGTTGCTGGAACTTATGTACTACGGAGTCAGCAGCATTTCACTCTCCACAACCGGAAGCCATCAGCACGGCGTGCGCGCCTGCGTCAGCCGTATGCGCGAAGAGCTTTACGACGTCCTGGACCAGCGTATGGCCGCATTTGAACAAGATCACAAATAAACAGAATATCCCTAATTATGAAGGTTATGAAATTTGGCGGAACCTCAGTTGGCTCCGCACAGAGGATACAGGCAGTGGCCGGACTCATCAAGGACGCCGGCAAGAACATAGTGGTGCTGTCTGCAATGTCCGGCACCACCAACACCCTGGTGGAGATTGCCGGATACCTGTACAACAGGAACACGGAAGGATTCAAGGACGTAATGAGCGGCCTCAAGGCAAAGTACCGCGCCACGGTAGAAGAGCTGCTCAGCACTCCGGAGGCCAAAAAGAAGGCCTGGGACTATCTGCAGGGGATATTCTCTTACATCAACAGTTTCACCAGGGAGTACTTCTCCTCCACCGAGGAAAAGATCATCCTTGCCCAGGGAGAGCTTATGTCAACCTATATGATGACCTGCTACCTGCAGGAGACCGGCGTCAACGCCGTCCTTCTCCCCGCCCTGGAGTTTATGAAACTGGACATAAACGGAGAGCCTGACCAGGATTACATCCGCACCAGGCTTGCAACCATCCTCAAGGAGAACCAGGACGCGGACCTGTACATCACCCAGGGCTTCATCTGCACCAACATCAAGGACGAGATAGACAACCTCCAGAGGGGCGGTTCGGACTATTCCGCATCCCTCATTGGCGCAGCCGTGGATGCAGAAGAGATACAGATCTGGACTGACATAGACGGTATGCACAACAACGATCCGCGCGTGGTGGACAAGACCTCGGCGGTACGCCACCTCCACTTCGAGGAGGCTGCTGAGCTCGCCTACTTTGGCGCAAAGATCCTGCACCCTACGTGCATCCTGCCTGCAAAATACGCCAACATCCCGGTGCGTCTCCTCAACACAATGCAGCCCGATGCCCCCGGCACCCTCATAGACAACGTCTCTGAAAGGGGCTCCATCAAGGCCGTGGCCGCCAAGGACAACATTGCCGCCATCAAGATCAAGTCCTCCAGGATGCTCCTTGCATACGGTTTCCTCCGCAAGGTGTTCGAGATTTTCGAGAGCTACCAGACTTCAATAGATATGATAGCCACTTCAGAGGTGGGCGTATCCGTGACCATAGACAACACAAAGCACCTCAACGAAATCATCCACGACCTCAAGAAGTACGGTTCCGTATCAGTTGACCTTGATATGTGCATCATCTGCGTAGTGGGTGATATGGACTGGAGCAATATCGGCTTCGAGACCAAGGCTATGGAGGCAATGAAGGACATCCCCGTCAGGATGGTTTCCTTTGGCGGAAGCAACTACAACATTTCTTTCCTGGTAAAGGAAGAAGACAAGAAACGCGCTCTGCAATCGCTCAGCAAATGCCTGTTTGACAATGCTTAAAGGATCATTCCCAATAAAGGAGTTCGAGGGGCTCCGCACGCCGTTCTACTATTACGACATGGCCCTCCTCCGCAGCACCCTGGATACCATCAAGGATATCTTCAGGGACAATCCCAATTACCGGATGCACTATGCGGTCAAGGCTAACAACAACCCCAGGATCCTCCGCACCATAGCTTCGTATGGCTTTGGCGCAGACTGCGTCAGCGGCGGCGAGATCCGCGCCGCGGTGGATGCAGGCTTCAAGCCATCCCATATAGTATTTGCCGGAGTAGGCAAAAGCGACGAGGAAATCAACCTTGGCCTTGACCTTGGAATTGCCCGCTTCAACGTTGAGTCCGCAGCGGAACTGCTTGTGATTGACGAACTTGCAGGCAAGAAAGGCATCGTCGCCCCCATAAGCCTCAGGGTGAATCCTGACATTGGCGCCCACACCCACGCCAACATCACCACCGGCCTTGCGGAGAACAAATTCGGAATCAACTACGAGCAGCTCCCGGGAGTCCTCAAACTTACCCTTGGCCTGAACAACGTCAAGTTCCTTGGCATACATTACCACATTGGATCCCAGATCCTGGAGATGGATGACTTTGCCGCGCTTTGCAACCGCGCCAACTTTGTCACGGAGAAGATTGTCCGCGCAGGCGTGGACCCCGGCGACATAAACGTTGGAGGCGGCCTTGGCATTGACTATCACCACCCCAACCACCTTGACATTGCTGATTTCAAGAGCTACTTTGACACCTTCAGGCGCTTCCTCCAGACCAGGCCGGGACAGCTTGTCCACTTTGAACTGGGCAGGTCCCTTGTGGCCCCGTGCGGCTCCCTGATTTCAAGGGTCCTGTACGTGAAGGAAGGCACGTCACGCAAGTTTGCCATCATTGACGGAAGTATGACGGAACTCATCCGCCCGGCCCTTTACAAGGCATATCACAGGGTGGAAAACATTTCATCTGACGAACCTGAAGAGATATACGACGTTGTGGGACCTGTATGCGAAAGTTCCGATGTCTTTGCCAAAGGTGTATCCCTTGACAAATGCCACCGCGGGGACTTCATAGCCATCCGCAGCGCCGGCGCCTACGGCGAATCTATGGCCTCCGGCTACAACTGCCACCCCCTCCCGGGTTCCTTCTTCAACGAATAACCCTATTTCTGTAAGATTATGTCACGCAGGGAAACCATAATAGCCACAATCATCCTCATCATTTTGGGGACAGGGATGCATTTTGTGCACCACGCGCCTTTCTTCAACCATTTCTGGGGATACATATTCCCCGTCGTAGAGAGTGTGATGGCGCATATGAAGATGGTTTTCTACCCTATGCTGCTGCTCAGCATATACCTGGCCGTAACCAGGCGTGACGTGCGCCAGATTGGGGCGCCCATCCTTGCCGGCCTTGCAGTTATGCCAATGATCGTGGCGGCATTCTTCGCCTACTGGGTCTTTGTCCGCCACGAGATTATGTTCCTGGACATAATCATCTACATTGCCGCAATGGTCGGAGCCGTTCTGCTTGCCAAACGCTGGAGTAAAAGCAATACAGTCCAAAAGAACTGGTTCCTTTGGACTGCATTGGCTGTTTTCTGCGTCTTTGTCATAGGTTTCCTCACCTACAACGCCCCAGACTGGCTCATCTTCCGCAACCTGGGCTAATCCCCCACCGCTCCAAAGATCCCGTAGGCAAAAATGCCCCATTTTGCTCACGGCAAGCGATTTTTCAGCCTCCCGTAGGCAAAATGGGCTCTTTTTGCACACGGGCGGTCTGATTCTTTACGGAAAGAGTTCCTTAACTACTTGGTCGGAGAGTTTGAGCATCCGTCGTATCTGGCCGTTTGATGCGTGGTATTCTTTCTTCATCATCACTGCCGCCGCTATCTTATCATTTGGGGATAATGCCGCAGGCCTAGACTCCCCGAATTGTTTCCTGCACCTTCCACATATCGCATCAAATAATTCATTGTCCGTCAAGAAAACCTCATCTCCCAGACGCTTTGCCACTTCTCCATAAGCTTCCCGATTGCGCGAAAGCATATTGAAGTACTGGTGCGCATCGCTAAAATAGTTTTCTCCTTCTTTTATACACACAAAAGACGGGATGAGGACGGCGCCATCCCGGACCTGATAGTCACAAGGCAATTCCACAAGCCGGCTGTGGGTGATAAGGCGTTTCTCTCTATAAGTCAATTCAGAGAAGGGTCTTCCGCCCGCACTGGCAGCAGGGTTGAAATAATACATCCCCGTGCTCCATTTGTATGAAAATGGAGTACACTGGCGATTTACCAGGTAACCGTTCCTGTTGACATATACTATCTCCGTCCTCAGGGCGGAAAGGTTTTCTATAGGCAAAAGAGAGCAGTTGAATAAACTGAAATCTACTTTCAATCCTTTATTCTGACAATACCGCCTTAGAAATGATTTCCTCCTTTCAAAATAATCCAGGCAGGCCCTTTCTGTCCCTGAAAGGATATCGTGAATATGGTTTGACATTACTGCCGTAGCCAGGATCCTGACCGGTGAGGCAAGACTCATAGCAGCTGTCGTAATACCATAATTGTAATCTTCTTCCGAATGAAAGATTATTTCCTGATTTGTTCCCGGGGTGCAAAGATGCCAGAAAGGGCCTTTGGTCTTGAACAGGTATTCCAGACGGTCTTCCTTTCTGGCAAATGATGCCACTTCGTACTCTTTGGTTTTCATGGCCATAAAAGTACGCAGGCTTTGAGAATAAAGCCGTATGATAAACGTTTATTATTCCCCCGTAGGCAAAAACGGCCCTTTTTGTACACGGGACTAAAAGGCTGGAAGGCAGCAGGGGTGAAAAGTGCTTTCGGCGTTAAGCCTGCTTTGTTGCACTTTTCACCCCTGCTGCCTTTCAGCTAATGAGTCTTAGAGGGCTAGAGGAAGTAGCACCAGTTGTGGGGATCGGGGATGAGGCCGTCCTGGATGCCGCGGAGATAGTTGTAGAGCTTCTCGCTGACGGGACCCACTTTGGACGGATCGCCGAATTTATAGGTCTTGGTGATTACATCGCTCTCAAGCGACGGCTTGTCGTCGATGGAGCCGATGGGAGTGATCACCACGGCGGTACCGCAGGCGTTCACCTCGTCGAACTCCGCGAGTTCCTCCACAGGCACGGGCCTCTTCTCCACTTTGTAGCCAAGGTCCAGGGCAGCCTGCTGCAGAGACTTGTTGGTGATGGAAGGAAGCACGGAAGCCGAAAGCGGAGTCACATAGGTATCCCCCTTGATAGCCAGGAAGTTGGATGATCCGAACTCGTCGATGAACTTCTTCTGGGCGGGATCGAGGTAAAGCAGCTCCCTGTATCCAAGCCTGTGCGAAAGGTTATACGGATGCAGAGAAGTGGCATAGTTGGCCGCGATCTTGAAGTGGCCGGTTCCGTTGGGAGCGGCGCGGTCGTAATTTCTGGAAATCACGGCAGTACCTGTGCTGAGGCTGGCAGCGCCCGAATAGGTGCCCACAGGCCCGCACATAACGGCAAAGACAACCTCGGTAGAAGAAGCGATTCCCAACTGGGGATTGATTCCGATAAGCACCGGACGGATGTAAAGCGAAGCGCCGTATCCGTAAGGCGGAACATAGTCGATGTTCTCACGGACGCACATCGCGCACATCTCAATGAACATCTCCTCTGAAGGAGTGGCCATATCAAGGTAACCGCCGCTGTCCTGGATGCGCTTTGCATTCTGGTCCGGACGGAACATACGCAGTTTGCCGTCTGCACCGCGGAAAGCCTTCAGGCCCTCGAAGCAGGCATTGGCATAATGGAACACGCCGGCGTAGGCGTTGAAAGAGAAATTGAAGTCTTTGGTGGCCACCGGGGCGCTCCACTGCCCGTCGCGGTAATAGCTTACTATCATCGCGTCAGTCTTCCTGTACTTGAAAGAAAGGTTTGACCAGTCCAAATTCTGCATATTGCGTGGTTTTTTAGTTGTTCTTGATATAATTGGCAACCCAGTCGCCAACCTCGGAAGTGCTGTAAGCCTTTCCGCCGGCGGCAAGGTCTTCAGTCACGTAAGCCTCGTCTATGGAAGCGGCAACAGCCTTGCGGATTGCGCGTCCCTCTTCCATAAGCCCGAATGCATACTCGAACATCATAGCAGCCGAAAGGATGGTAGCCAGAGGGTTGGCTATGTTCTTGCCGGCAGCCTGGGGATAAGAGCCGTGGATGGGCTCGAAAACGCTGGTGTGCTCTCCGATGGATGCGGATGCGAGCAGTCCCATCGATCCGGTGATGACACTGGCCTCGTCAGTGAGGATGTCGCCGAAGGTGTTCTCCGTAACCATCACGTCAAAGAACTTTGGCTGGCGGATGAGCTGCATTGCCGCGTTGTCCACGAACATATAGTCTGTGGTGACCTCTGGATACTGGGGAGCCATCTCCTGGGCTATCTGCCTCCAGAGGCGCGAAGACTCCAGCACGTTGGCCTTGTCCACCACGGTGAGATGCTTGCGGCGGCGCATTGCGTACTCGAAGCCCAGCTTGAGGATGCGCTCTACCTCGTAGCGGTGATAAATGTTGGTATCGTATGCGGTGTCGCCGTTGTCCTCGCGGCCCTTCTTGCCGAAGTACATTCCTCCGGTAAGCTCGCGGATGCACATAAAGTCCGCTCCGCTGACCAGTTCCTCCTTCAAGGGGGACTTGCCTACCAGTTTGTCGAAGGTCTCCACGGGACGCAGGTTGGCATAAAGGCCCAGGTTCTTGCGCATAGCGAGCAGACCCTGCTCCGGACGCACCTTGGCGGTGGGGTCGTTATCGTATTTGGGATCGCCCACGGCTCCGAAGAGCACGGCGTCGCTCTCCAGGCAAAGCTGGTGAGTGCTGTCTGGATAGGCCGATCCGGTGGCCTCGATGGCGCACGCGCCCACCAGGGCGCTCGTATAACTCACTTCGTGACCGAACTTGGCGCAAACGGCATCTACGGCCTTGACGGCCTGCTCAACAACCTCCGGTCCGATGCCGTCGCCCGGAAGCTTCGCAATCTTCATTTTCATATTTTGGTCTCAACTATATTCAACATCTTGAGAGTAGCCTTGATGGCCGCCTCGGTCTGGTCTGAATCAATTCCGCGGGTCTTGAACTCGCTGCCCTGAAGGTTCCAGCTGATGGTAGCCGCAACCAGGGCGTCCGTACGTCCTCCCGGAGGGATTGTAACCTGGTAGTCCACCAGTACCGGATGGGGCTTTCCAAGGCTGTCGTAAATCTTCCAGAGGGCCTTCATAAAGGCGTCGTACTGTCCGTCACCCGCACTGGAATCCTCGTATTCCTTGCCGTAGATCTGTATCTTCACTATGGCCACGGGCTTCATTCCGCGGGCAAGCTGCAGGCTGTAGTTGACAATGTGGATATTGTCTTCGGCGGGGTTGTGGCCGCCCTTCAGGACATCCGCAATGATGAAAGGGAGGTCCTCCGGACTTACGTCCTGCTTCTTGTCTCCAAGTTCCACCACCCTCTGGGTCACCGCCTTGATCTGGTCCTCGGTAAGGTTAATTCCAAGTTCCTTGAGGTTCTCGCGTATGTTGGCCTTGCCGCTAGTCTTGCCAAGGGCGTAGCGGCGCACGCGGCCGAAGCGCTCCGGCAGCAGGTCGTTCATATAGAGGCGGTCCTTGTTGTCGCCGTCCGCGTGAACGCCGCTGCTCTGGGTGAATACGGATTCGCCAATCAAAGGCTTGTTGGAAGGGATGCGGATTCCGGAGATGCTTTCCACATACCGGCACACGTGCATTAGGGCGCCCTCGTCAAGGGTGTTCTCAACGTGAAGGTGGTCGTTCATAATGGCCACCAGGCTCGATACGGGGGCGTTTCCAGTCCTTTCCCCAAGGCCGTTGACCGTGGCGTGGATACCCTGGAAGCCGGCCTTTATGGCGGCGTAGGTGTTGGCCACGGCAAGGTCATAGTCATTGTGCGCGTGGAAATCGAAGTGCAAGTCAGGCCATTTGTCCAGCATCCAGCTGCAGAACTCGTATGTCTGGTCCGGATTAAGGATTCCAAGGGTGTCCGGAAGCATAAAGCGCTTCACTCCCCTTTCCTTGAGCCCGTCCACCAGGAAAGCCACGTAGTCCCGGCTGTCAATCATTCCGTTGGACCAGTCCTCCAGATAGACATTGACAGTCATATCCTTTGAATGGGCGTAGTCAATTACCTGCAATATGTCGTTCAAGTGCTCCTGGGGAGACTTGCGCAACTGCTTTGTAACGTGCCTCAAAGACCCTTTGCAGAGGATGTTCACCACCTTGCACCCGCAGGACGATATCCAGTCCACTGACAGGTTCCCGTCCACCAGGCCCAGTACCTCTATGCTGTCCAGGAAGCCCTTCTGGGCCGCCCAGGAGCATATTTCCGTAAGGGCCTGCTGCTCGCCCAGCGAAACGCGGGCGGAAGCCACCTCTATGCGGTTCACCTTGAGTTCCCTGAGAAGGAGTTTGGCAATGGTGAGCTTTTCGCCCGCGTTGAACGAAACGCCCGCCGTCTGCTCACCGTCCCTCAGGGTGGTGTCCATTACCTCTATTCTCTGCCTGGGATTCATTTGCTTTTCTTTTCGTAATCTTCAATCTTGGATTTCTGCTGGAGCAGATAATCTATGTCGTCCAGGGCGTTCATCAGGCAGTACTGCTTGTACTCTCCCAGAGGGAAGGTCTCAGTACGGCCCGTAGCCAGGTTGGTGACGGTCTTTGCGCCAACGTCAACCCTCACGCGCGTAGCGGGATCCTTCTCTATTGAGCCGAAGAGCTCTGCCAGGAATTCCTCGCTGACCACTACCGGAAGGACAAAATTATTGAGCTCGTTATTGCGGTGTATATCAGCGAAATAGCTGGAAATCACAACCCTGAATCCGTATCCTGCAATGGCCCAGGCCGCGTGCTCGCGGCTGGAGCCGGAGCCGAAGTTCTTGCCGGCCACCAGGATCTCTCCGCTGTAGCGGGGATCGTTCAGGACAAAGTCCTTGTTAAGGCTTCCGTCCGGCTTGTAGCGCCAGTCGCGGAAGAGGTTGTCACCGAAAAACTTCTCGTCCCTGGTCACTGCCTTGAGGAAACGCGCAGGGATTATCTGGTCCGTATCCACATTCTCCAAAGGAAGAGGAATGCAGCTGCTTTCTATTATGTCAAATTTCTGCTTCATACTCTACAAGAATTTACGTGGATCGGTTACCTCTCCGGTTATGGCCGCGGTAGCCGCGGTGAGCGGACTTGCAAGCAGCGTCCGCGAGCCCGGCCCCTGCCTGCCCTCGAAGTTGCGGTTGCTGGTGGAAACGGAATACTTCCCTGCCGGGATCTTGTCGTCGTTCATCGCAAGGCAGGCTGAGCAGCCGGGCTGGCGGATTTCGAATCCTGCCTCCTCCAGCACCTTGTCAAGGCCTTCCTCCCTGATCTGGGCGTCAACCATCCAGGATCCGGGAACCAGCCAGGCCGTTACTCCCGGAGCCTTCTTATGGCCCTTTACCAGCGATGCGAAAGCCCTGAAATCCTCTATGCGCCCATTGGTGCAGGCACCAAGGAATACATAGTCTATCTTATGGCCAATCAGGCTCTGCCCGCTTGTAAATCCCATATAATCAAGGGCTTTGCACTGCGGAACAGGAATAGCGCCGTCTATTGGCATACCCATACCCGGGTTGGTTCCGTAGGTGATCATAGGGGCTATGTCAGCCGCGTCAAAGTGCAGTTCCTTGTCAAATACCGCATCGTCCCCGCTCTTGAGAGTCTTCCAATACTCCACGGCCTTGTCCCACTCCTCTCCTTTGGGAGCATACTCGCGTCCCTTGAGATAGTCGAACGTAACCTGGTCCGGAGCAATGAATCCACCGCGCGCACCCATCTCTATTGAAAGGTTGCTCAGGGTGAGGCGGCCTTCCATTGAAAGGCTGCGTACGGCCTCGCCTGCGTACTCTACAAAATAACCGGTTGCGCCGCTGGTGGTAAGCTTCATCATAAGGTAAAGGGCTAAATCCTTGGCGGTCACGCCTTTACCGAGTTTTCCGTCAACGGTGATGCGCATTGACTTGGGCTTCTGCTGCAGTATGCACTGCGACGCAAGCACCATCTCCACTTCGCTGGTGCCTATGCCAAAGGCAACGGCACCCACCGCTCCGTGGGTGGATGTGTGCGAGTCTCCGCACACTATGGTCATTCCCGGAAGGGAAAGTCCCCTTTCAGGACCAACTACGTGAATGATGCCGTTCTTTGGGTGCATCATTCCAAAGTAGTTGAGCCCGAACTCCTTTGCATTGCGCTCCAGGCTGTCCACCTGGCGCTTTGATACGGGATCCTCTATTGGCTTGTCCTGGTCGTGCGTGGGAGTGTTGTGGTCCGGCATACAGAAAATCTTCTCCGGACGGAAGCACTTTATCCCGCGTGCGCGCAGGCCGTCGAAAGCCTGCGGGCTGGTAACCTCGTGACAGTAAAGCCTGTCTATGTACAACTGGGTTGGGCCGTCCGGTATCAGGGATACCACGTGCGCGTCCCAAATCTTGTCAAAAAGCGTATTCATTACTTCTGTACTTTGTTAAGGCAATCCACATAGGCCTCCACTGAGGAAGCCACAATGTCCGTATTGGCTCCGAATCCATAATATACGCGTCCCTCGCACTCCACCTGCATATGAACCTTGCAGGTATCGTCGGAACCGCCGGAGATGTTCTGGATAGTGAGTTCCTTTATTGTGACATTGCGGTGGATGATGTTCCTTATTGCGTTAATGGCGGCATCTACCGGGCCGTTACCCGTGGATGCGGCCTCGAACTGCTCTCCCGCTATGCTCAGGCCTATGCTGGCCACCTGGCGCACGCCAATTCCGCTGGTAACCTGCAGGTACTCCAGCTTGATGTGGTGGTCCTGTCCGTGCGCGCCTGCAAGCAGCAGCAGGTCGTCGTCGTGAATCTCCTTCTTCTTGTCCGCAAGCAGCAGGAAGGCGTCGTAGATCTTGTCCAGGTCCTCGCCGCTCTTCTTGACGCCCAGTACCTCAAGCCTGTGCTTGAGGGCTGCGCGTCCGCTTCGCGCGGTGAGCACAATGCTGTTGGCATCTATGCCCACGTCCTGCGGGTCCATTATCTCGTATGTGGACATATTCTTGAGCACGCCGTCCTGGTGTATTCCTGAAGAATGCGCGAACGCGTTCTTGCCCACAATTGCCTTGTTGGGCTGGACGGGCATATTCATCAGGCTGGAAACGGTGCGGCTCAGCGGATATATCTTGCGGTTGTTGATGTCCGTGTGCACCCCAAGGTTCTTGTGGCACTTGAGAATCATTACCACTTCCTCCAGGGAGGTGTTTCCGGCCCTCTCGCCAATACCGTTGATGGTAACCTCCGCCTGACGCGCTCCGGCCATTATTCCGGCCATTGTGTTGGCCGTGGCCATTCCCAGGTCATTGTGGCAGTGGGTGGAGATGATGGCGTTCTGTATGCCGTCCACGTGCTCGAACAGGTACTTGATCTTCTCAGAGTACTCCGCCGGCAGGCAGTATCCCGTGGTATCCGGAATGTTCACCACCGTGGCTCCGGCCTTGATAACGGCCTCCACCACGCGTGCCAGATACTCGTTGTCCGTGCGTCCAGCGTCCTCTGCGTAGAACTCCACGTCCTCCACATACTTCTTGGCGTACTTGACGGCCTCCACCGCGCGCTGGAGTATCTCATCGCGGTTGGAGTCGAACTTATACTTGATGTGATAGTCCGACGTGCCTATTCCCGTATGGATCCTCTTATGCTTGGCGTACTGCAGAGCCTCCGCCGCCACGTCGATGTCTTTCTTGACGGCGCGGCTCAGGGCGCAGATCGTGGGCCAGGTGACAGCCTTTGAGATTTCAATCACGGAATTGAAATCTCCGGGGCTGGAAATGGGGAATCCCGCCTCGATTATATCAACGCCAAGCTCCTCCAGCGACTTGGCCACCTGGATCTTCTCAACGGTGTTGAGCTGGCATCCCGGCACCTGTTCGCCGTCGCGGAGCGTGGTGTCAAATATGAAAACTTTATCGTTCATAAAGGTTTTTTACTTGTTGTTCTCAGGCCTGAGCTTGCGCACGGTGGCTGCTGTCTGCCACATCTCGCTCTCGCGGAGGGCCTTCAGTTCCTTCTCAAGTCCCTCGCGGTAGTCCGGCTTGCTGTTGCTGTCCATTGAAATCTGGGCCTCGTTGCCGCTCTTAACGCTGGCGTACAGTTTCTGCACTACAGGCTTGATGGCATCGTGGAAAGGTCCCATCCAGTCAAGGGCGCCCCTCTGGGCGGTGGTGGAGCAGTTTGCATACATCCAGTCCATTCCCTTTGCTGCGAACAGAGGCATAAGGGACTGGGTGAGCTCCTCTACGGTCTCGTTGAAGGCCTCGGACGGAGAGTGTCCGTTCTCGCGGAGCACCTCGTACTGTGCCAAAAGAAGGCCCTGGATGGCTCCCATAAGGGATCCCCTTTCGCCGGTGAGGTCAGAAACGGCCTCGCGCTGGAATGTGGTCTCGAACAGGTATCCGGATCCTATTCCAATGCCAAGGGCTATGGTTGTGTCGTATGCGTTTCCTGAGTAATCCTGGTAGATGGCAAAGGAAGAATTGATTCCGCGGCCCTCGAGGAACAGTGAGCGTACGGTTGCGCCGGAGCCCTTGGGGGCTACCATAATGACGTCGATATCCTCAGGAGGAACGCAGCCGGTGCGGTCGTTCCAGGTGATTGCAAATCCGTGTGAGAAATAAAGGGTCTTTCCCTTGGTCAGGTAAGGCTTGATGGTGGGCCATACGGAAAGCACTGCAGCATCTGAAAGGAGGAGCATAATGATATCTCCCTTCTCGCAGGCCTCCTCTATTCCAAAGAGGGTCTCTCCCGGAACCCAGCCATCCTTGATGGCCTTCTCGTAGGTCTTGCCGGGACGCTGGCCAATGATAACGTCAAATCCGTTGTCCTTGAGGTTCAAAGACTGGCCGGGGCCCTGTACGCCATAGCCTATAACTGCTATTTTCTTACCTGCAAGCACCTCGTGTGCCTTGTCCATTGAAAATTCTCCGCGGGTAACTACATTCTCCATTACGCCGCCAAAATTCATCTGTGCCATAATTGATTTATTTTATTTGTTATTCGATATTCAGTAATTCGGCTACCATAGCCAGCTGCGTCTTGTCAAAGTTGGGGGTGTTGAGCAGCTGTTCCCCATCGTACTCCTTGTAGAAAGCCTTTACAACGTCCACTTTCTTCTCCAGGAACTGCACCACCTTGCGGATCATGCTCAGCGTGGTGACGGTTGTGATATAAAGCACGTGGATGCCCTCAAGCGGAGTTGGAGCGGTCTCAAGACGGTCAATGTTCAGGCTGCGCCTGGTAAAGATTCCCGTTACCGCAACCAGAAGGCCTACCTGGTTCTCAGTGTAAACCTCCACCAGATACATTTTCTCATTCTCCATATACAAACAATTTATCTTTGGTAACCATTATGTCATCTACACTCTTTCCCGGGGCTATCATAGGGAACACCATTCCCTCTTCAAGCACGCAGGCCTCCAGGAGGCACGGGCCGGGTTCGTCTATCATCTGCTGGACGGCCTCTGTGAGGTAATCCCTGTCGCATACCTTGAGGTACTTTATGCCATAAGCCTCGGTGATTGCCTTGAAATCAGGGTTCAGAAGCCTTGTGAAGGAGTAGCGGGACTTCCAGAACAGCTGCTGCCACTGACGCACGTTGCCCAGCCAGTTATTGTTCAGGACAACTATCTTCACTGCGGTGCCTTCCTGCATTATGGTACCCAGTTCCTGGATTGTCATCTGCAGGCCGCCGTCGCCCACGAACAGGCATACCTGACGGTCTGGGCTTGCCACCTTGGCGCCTATGGCGGCCGGCAGGCCGAAGCCCATTGTTCCAAGGCCTCCCGACGTAATCAGGCTGCGCTTGTGGTTGAAGCGGGAGTAACGGGCGCCCAGCATCTGGTTCTGGCCCACGTCGGTAATTACAATTGCGGAATCCTTAACGACGTCAGCCACCGTGTTGATGACCTCTCCCATTGTGACGGGACCGTCCTCAGGGTGGATTTCCGGATTGATGACCTCTTCCTCTTCCGCCTGGCGGCACTTGATGGCCACCTGCTCCCACTCTGTATAATCTGAAGACGGAACAAGCTCCGTAAGGCGCTCCAGCACTGCCTTTGCGTCTCCGTGGACGCCAAGGTCAACGCGGATGTTCTTGCCAATTTCCGCCTCGTCAATGTCTATGTGTATCTTGCGGGCCTGCCTTGCGTATTCTGACATCTTGCAGGTCACGCGGTCGTCAAAGCGCATTCCGATGGCTATGAGAAGGTCGCACTTCTGGGTCATCACGTTGGGGGCGATGTTGCCGTGCATTCCCGCCATTCCTATGAAATGCTTGTAGTCTGAAGGCAGGGCGCTGAGTCCCAGCAGCGTGGACGTGGCCGGGATGCCGGTCTTGTCCAGGAACGCCTTGAGCGCGTCCTCCGCTCCGGAAAGGGTAATTCCCTGGCCGTATATGAGCAAAGGCCTGTCCGCGCGGGCTATCATCTCCGCGGCGGTCCTTACGTCCTTCTCCGGCATAGGCGGGCAGGGACGGTAGCTCCTGATTGAGGTGCAGATATCAAAATGATACTCCGCAAGG
>JAGCYZ010000030.1 GCA_017960545.1 Bacteroidales bacterium | reverse complement strand
CTGAATACTAATGACTCAAAATATGAAAACTAATGCGTTTGTACGGTTGGCCGCCGGCGTGGCGGTTGCCGCTTTGATGATTGCCGGATGCTCGCAAGAGGGCGGGAATAAGGCAACCGTAAAGCCGGCGCTGGTCCAGAAAGACGGGACCACACATTTTGAGGTGGACGGAAAGCCTTTCCTGATGTTTACTGGAGAGCTGCACAACTCCACCAGCACTTCCGAAAGCTATATGGAGAGCATAGGGGTGTGGGAACAGATGAAGTACGGCAACTTCAATACGGTGATCGCTTCCTGCTCCTGGGACGTGATTGAGGACGAGCCCGGACATTACAATTTCACATCCGTCGACCACGTGATCCGGAACGCCCGCAAGAACGGGCTCAAGGTGGTGATGATTTGGTTCGCCAGCTGGAAGAACGGCAACTCCACCTACGCGCCGAGCTACATCAAGCGTGATCCGGTGAAGTATCCTTTGGTAGAGACGCAGGACGGAGGGCATCTTAACGTTCTGTCCGCTTTCTGCCAGGAATCGATGGAGGCGGACAAGAAGGCTTATGTGGCCCTGATGCAGCATATAAAGGAAATAGATCCGGACTACACCGTGATTATGATGCAGGTGGAGAACGAGATGGGAATACTGGGGTCCGTAAGGGACTTCTCCCCCGCCGCGCAGAAGGCGTGGGAGGGGCAGGTTCCCGCGGACCTGATGCAGTACCTCTCCGCCCACAAGGGAAAGCTGTTCCCGGAGCTCGAGAAGGTCTGGGGCGAGAACGGCTACAAGATGTCTGGAACCTGGGAGGAGGTATTCGGAAAGAGCCATACAAAGGCCGATGACCTTCTTACTGACTATCCATACTACACGGAAGAGATATTCCAGGCATACCACTATGCCAAGTACGTGAACGAAATCACCGCGGCAGGCAAGGTCGCCCACGATATCCCTATGTACGTGAACAACTGGCTCCGCCAGCCCGGAATGATAAACCCGGGACAGTTCCCTTCCGGCAGCCCTCTGCCTGAGGTGATCGACGTCTGGAGGGCTGCCGCGCCCGCTGTTGACTTCACCGCTCCGGACATCTACATAAACGAATACGAGTGGGTGCTGAGCCAGTTCGCCCTGAGCGGCAACCCCATCTTCATCCCCGAATGCAGGGTGGACGTCTCCAAGGCCCTTTATGCCTATGGCGAATACGATGCCCTGGGTTTCGCGCCCTTCGGCTTCGACGGCGCCCAGAATGCTTCCGGCGCTTACTCCGCGGATTTCGAGAACCTTGGCAAGTGCTACGCCATCCTTTCCGGAATGGACCAGATGATCATCCAGAACTACGGCTCCGACAAACTTCGCGGCCTCAGGGTGACCGAGGAGAACGCCAGCCCTTCGGTAGAGATGGGGAACTACATCCTGACGGCACGCTCTTCCGTCAGGAACCAGCGCGCAATAAATTATGGCCAGGGCGCAGCCCAGATGGCCAGGGAGAATGCGCAGCTGGCGGCTGCCTCACAGCAGCAGGCCCAGTCCGGCGCCCTCATCCTCCAGACTTCGCCCGATGAGTTCTACATCGTTGGAATCAACGTGTCATTCTCCTTCGCCTCAAAGAACGCCAACGGCCCCAGGATCCTGACCGATGCCATCGAGGAAGGCACCTTTGCCAATGGCAAATGGGTTCCCGGCCGCAGGCTCAACGGCGATGAGAACCGCGTGGGCATCAACGGCGTGGGAGCCGTGAGGGTTGTCCTCTACCCCTCCACCGTCACCGCCCAGGGCAGGTAAGCCACTCCGTTCTCCCGCCAATGCGGCCGAGGCTGCCTAGGCGGAAGATGTGGCCGATGTGGACGGATCGGTAGCGGAGATCGCGCAACGGGGCACTGGATGCATCCGCGCCGCAGGGGGCACTGGGGTGAAAAGTGTACAAAAACCCGGCACAGCCGAAAACACTTTTCCCCCCAGTGCCCCCCGCAGCGTCCCCCCTCCCATAAACACCGCCTTCCTCCCAACACCGGAATGATCGCCCCTCCCTTCTCTCACCGGAAACACCGCACCCCTCCCCTCACCTGGGCCACAAATGCACCAAATCCGGCCCAGGTGATGTCCAAAATCTACCACCTGGACACCCGAAAAGGCCTCCCAGACACCTCCAGGGCACATTGCAGTGGCCAGGTGTGCAAAATTCCCCTCACCTGGGCCACAAATGCGCAAAATCCGGTCCAGGTGATATCCAAGAATCACCACCTGGGCCACAAATGCGCCAAATCCGGTCCAGGTGAGGTCCAAAATCTACCACCTGGCCCCCCGAAAAGGCCTCCCAGGCCCCTACAAGGCACATCCCCGTGGCCAGGTGTGCAAATAATCCCCCCACCTGGGCCACAAACGCACGAATTCTGGCCCAGGTGTGATCCAGAATTCACAGCGGTAGGCCTGGGTGCAGCCACAGTGCTATCTGGAATTCCCCACCGGGCCGGCGGGGCACAGAAGAAAAGTGGTTCAGGGACAGAAAACCTTTCCACGGCACCCCCTCGGGGCTTTGGGGGGAACGAGAATATTGCTATATTTACGGGAAGCGGAAACAAACCGCTGAAGTGGAAACAATCTGCTGAAGTGAGAACAAACCGCTGAAGTGGAAACAAAATGCAATCAGATATGAAGAAGAATTGGTTTTTGAGGAAGGCCGTGGTGACCGTGGCGATGGCAGTGGTGGCTGCGGCGCTGGGCGCGGGGGTGACGGCCGGGGCGCAGACGATGATGAATGTCAAGGCCAGGAAGGCCACCAGCCTGGACGGGTATTGGCACAACATCATTGACCCGTATGGGCACGGGAACGGTAATTACCAGAGGGACAGGACCTTTGACGGGACCCGCCTGCAGGATTATGACTTTGACACGTCCCCGGAGCTGAAAGTGCCAGGTGACTGGAACACCCAGAATCCCAAGTACTATTACTACGAGGGCATAATGTGGTACCGCACCAAGTTCAATTACGACCTCCCGGAGGGCAACCGCCTGTTCATCCATTTCGAGGCGGTAAACTATAAGGCAAGCGTGTGGGTGAACGGACGCCTTGCGGGCGAACACGAGGGTGGCTACACAGGCTTCGAATACGAAATCACTTCCCTACTGCGCCCCGGAGAGGAGAATTCCCTGGTGGTGCGCGTCAACAACCAGAGACTCCCCGACGGAATCCCCACAATGAACACGGACTGGTGGAACTACGGCGGAATCACCCGCTCCGTCTATCTGGTGGAAACCGCTCCTACTTTCATATACGACTACAACGTTCAGCTGTCCAAGGACCGCAGCAAGATTGAGGGCTGGATACGGCTCAAAGGCGATGACTCCGCATCGCAGGACGTTCGCCTCTCCATCCCGGAGCTCAAGCTCAACAACACCTTCAAGACCGGCGCGGACGGAATTGCAACCTTCTCCATCAAGGCCAAGCCGGAACTCTGGAGCCCCAAGTCACCCAAGCTTTACGACGTTGCCGTAAGCTTCGGGCCTGAAACAGTCACAGACCGCATCGGCTTCCGAACTATTGAAACCAAGGGCGACAAGATACTCCTCAACGGCAAAGAAGTATTCCTGGCCGGAATAAACCTCCACGAAGAGACCGTGGGCGACAGCCGCCGCGCCAACACCAAGGAAGACGCCGTCAAGCTGCTCACCCTTGCCAAGGAGCTCGGATGCAACTTTGTGCGAATGGCCCACTATCCCCATAACGCCGAAATGACCCGCACAGCGGATGAACTTGGCCTTATGGTCTGGGCGGAGATCCCCCTCTACTGGGGCATCAACTGGCGCAACGAGGGCACCTACACCCTGGCCGTGCAGCAGCTCTCAGAAATGATCTCCAGGGACCGCAACCGCGCCAGTATCATCATCTGGTCCATAGCCAACGAGACTTCCGTTAATGCCGAAAGGACCGCCTTCCTCACCAACCTTGCAAATGAGGCCCGCCGCCAGGACGACACCCGCCTCATCAGCGCCGCCCTCCAGAACGTGAACAAGCAGATCGCCCCCAACGTTTACACCGTGGAAGACCCTCTCCACGAGGCGCTTGACCTGTTCAGTTTCAACGAGTACATAGGCTGGTACGATGCCACCAAAGAAGCCTGCGACGTAATTGAATGGAGCCTCCCTCCGGACAAGCCAATCGTCATAAGCGAATTCGGCGGAGGCGGCCGCAGGGGACGCCACAGCGGCCCTGACGCCTACTTCTCCGAAGACAATATGGTGGACCTGTACCGGCACCAGTATGTAATGCTGAGCAAGATCAAAGGCCTGGCCGGAACCATCCCGTGGGTGCTCAAGGACTTCCGCTCGCCCCACAGGGTTCTCCAGGGAATCCAGGACGACTTCAACCGCAAGGGCATCTACGACGACAAAGGCCGCAAGAAACTTGTATGGGACGTGGTCAAGGAATGGAACGACAGTCACACCGCCGGCTACAAGACCCTCAAGGCCGATGAATTCGAGAAGGCAATAGCAGACCCGTCAGTCATAAGGGTTGACGTAAGGTCTCAGGGCGAATGGAAACAGGGCCACATCCCCGGAGCCATAGTGATAGACGTCCAGAAGGACAACTTCCTTTCACAGGCGCTTAAACGCCTCCCCAAGGACAAGACAATTGCCGTTAACTGCCGCGGCGGTGTAAGAAGCAAAACGGCGGCGGAAATCCTTTCCGACGCCGGCTATAAGGTGATAAACCTTGACGGTGGCTTTATGGAGTGGCAGCAGGCCGGTAAGCCTGTAGAATAGGCAGGATCTCCGCCTCGAAGATATCTTTGCCTACGATCCGGTAATGAGGATCGTAGGCATTGTTATATGCATCGCTGTGATGGACGGCTTTGTCCGGGGAGTCCGACGCCACAATGGCGTCCAGGGCCTCCTTGTCCGCCTCGTAGCCGCGCAGGTGGAATCCGCCCGCGATTTTCCCAACCACCTTCCAGGTTTTCTTCCAGGTTTTGATCCCCTCCGGGGTGACGGGGGCGGCGCTGCGGAGGAAGGCTGAAAGCAGCACTTCCGCAGGCAGTATCCCGGCATTTACGGCGTACAGGTTAACCCTGTAGTAGCCGCCGTTTGCGCCCGTGGGTTCGTACAGGATGCCATCGTATGGTTCCTCCTCAGAAAGGCTGGTTTCCTGATAGAAGTACGCGGCGGCGCTGTACTCGTCCTCTATAATGTGCCCCGGGCCGAAACACTCCTGATAAAAGCTCTTGTAAACGTCCTGAAGGGTGGACAGGGGGTACATGTCCAGCTGCCGCGCTATACCGGCCTCTACGGCCTGTTTATCCACGGAAGAACAGCCGGCGGCCAACAGCAGCGCCAGCACGGGCAGGAGAAATCTTTTCATTGTTACTTGGTTCCGAAAATGCGGTCTCCGGCGTCTCCAAGGCCCGGGACAATATAAGCATTCTCATTGAGCTCCCTGTCGATTGCGGCAACATAGATGTCCACGTCAGGGTGCTCCCTTTGAATGGCTTCTATTCCCTCAGGGGCTGCCACCAGGCACATAAGGCGGATGTTGTCGCATCCCCTCTCCTTGAGCATAGAGACTGCGTCACAGCAGCTGCCTCCGGT
>JAGCYZ010000029.1 GCA_017960545.1 Bacteroidales bacterium | reverse complement strand
CCACTGACATAATAACTGACATAGGGGCCCGGGACAACCTTCCGGAGTACAATTACCAGGCTTTCGCCAATTTGGAAGACGAGATATGGGCGGCCACCTTCGGAGACGGCATTATGGTGTTTGACAGCGCCACAGGCAGGCTCAAGAGGAACATCAGGATGCCCGGACTCTCCTGTTCCTACATCTTCAAGGCCAGGGACGGAAGCGTCTATCTGGGAACTTCCACGGGAGCGTACGTATTCAACCGGGAGGCCGGTTCCTTTGTCCTCCAGGAAGAGACCGCCGGCTGTTTCATCCACTCCATTGTCCAGGACAGCTACGGCACCGTCTGGCTGGGATGCTTCGGCCAGGGAATATGGATGAAGCGCAACTCCGCGACCTCCTTTACAAAAGTACTGGGTGCGGACACTGACATCCCCCTTTCCTCTGATTTCATCTCCAGTATGTACGAGGACGACAGCCACAGGCTGTGGGTGGCCACGGAGGGCGCAGGCGCTTTCTATTTTGTCATAGGCGACGAGAGGCCGGAGCCCGTCTATTTCGGTTCCCGGAACGGCTTCCCTTCCAACATAGCCAACGCCATAGCCCAGGACAAGAATTCCAGGATTTGGATAACCACCTCTATGGGCCTTGTGGAAATGAACCAGGACTGCAGCGCCGTAAAGAGGATATACCTTGACCACAGTACTTCCTTCAGCCGCTCTTTCTGCCACAACGCCTCCTGCATCACTCCGGACGGAATCATCTACCTGGGAACATATACCGGTATGGTGGCCCTCAGCCCCAATGAACTGTCCAATTCCGCAGACAACCCCCAGGTCTATATAAAGGACGTACATATAAGGCGCGGAAACAGGATAATCAGTTTCAGGGAAGACGGCAAGTCCTCAGTGCTCTCACGTGACATAAATATCAAATATAACGAGGCTTCAGCCCTGAGCGTCAACTTCTGCTCCCCCGTTTTCTCCAGCCTCAGTTCTCCTCTGTACGACTACTCCCTGAGAGGGGAAGGCACCACCCTTACCAATACCGTGGCTAACGGAAATACGGTCCTGACAAACCTCAAGCCCGGCCGGTATGTCTTCACGGTAGGACTCTCCGGCAATCCCGCCCCGGAATCCACCCAGAGCCTTACCATTAACGTTGTGCCCCCATTCTACCGGTCGCTTGCCGCAAAGCTGTTCTACCTGCTGCTCGGAATTCTGGCCATTACCGGAATAGTTTATCTGAGGTCAACAAGGTGGAAAGCCAAGCAGAAACTTATGCAGGCGGAGATGGAAAACTCCAAGCAGAAGGAAATCTTCGATTCCCGCCTGTCTTTCTTTACATACATAACCCACGAACTGCGCACTCCCCTCACCCTCATCAAGTTGCCTGTGGACAAGATCCTGGCGGAAAACCAGTTCTCACAGGAAACCCAGGAAGACCTTATGACCGTGAAGGCCAACACCGACAGGCTCATAGAACTCTCCAACCAGTTCCTCGAGCTCAAGAAACTCAGCGGCCACGAGATGCAGCTCAACTTCTCCAACGAGGATGTCTGCAAGATTGTGCGCAAGGTTTGCGGATACTTCCCCGCCGCCATAAAGGAGCGCAACCTGCAATTCGACACAGATATCCCGGATGAGCCTATCTGGGTGAGCACCGTACCTGACGCCATAGAGAAAGTGGTGTCCAACCTGCTCTCCAACGCTGTCAAGTACTGCTCCAGCAAGATCTTCTTATCCCTGCGCAGCACTGCGGACAAGATTGAAATCAGGGTCAACAGCGACGGGACTCCCCTTTCCGCCAGCAACGCCGAGCAGATCTTCGATCCTTTCTACCGCGTGAACACGGGCTATGCCGGCCTTGAGGGGAAAGGCGGGATAGGCCTTGGCCTCCCGCTTTCCCGAAACCTGGCAGTAGCCCTTGGCGGCAGCCTCAGCGTGGACAAGAGCGTCAAGGACTTCAACTCCTTCCTGTTCACGTTCCCCGCCAAGCCGGCCGTTCCGGCGGCTGAATCAGGGGAAGTGGCCAGGGTCGTGGAGAACAACGCTGAAGAGGAAGCCCGCGAAGACCGCATCATCCTCATCGCAGAAGATGCCAAGGACCTTCGCGAGTATATGTCGCGCGAACTCGGCCGCTCCTACACCACCCTTTCGGCAGCCAACGGACGCGAGGCCCTTGGCATAATCCGCTCCCAGAAGGTGGATATGGTCATCGCGGACATTATGATGCCTGAAATGGACGGCCGCGAACTGTGCAAGACCATAAAGAACGATGTGGACCTCTGCTACATCCCGGTCATACTCCTTACTGCCGTAACCGGCCCTGAAAGCCGCATCGCATCGCTCGAGGCGGGCGCTGACCACTTCATTGAGAAGCCCTTCTCCATAGAACTGATGAAGGCCACCATAGAGAGCCTGTTCCACTCCCGTGAGATAATGTACAAGCAGTTCTCCGAATCCCCTCTCACTCACTTCAACAGCATATCCGCCAACAAGATGGACCAGCAGTTCATGTATGACCTGCGGGAAAAGATATTCGAGCATATGGCTGACGAGAACCTGGACGTGGAGATGCTCACCAAGCTTATGGGCACCAGTACCTCCACGCTGTACCGCAAGGTGAAGGCGAACACCGGCCAGAAAGTGAACGAGTACATAAAGATATGCCGCCTCAAGAAGGCCGCCGAACTGCTCGCGGAGGGCAAATACCGCATCAACGAGGTCGCCTACCTTACCGGCTTCTCATCGGCATCGTATTTTGCCACAAGTTTCCTCAAGCAGTTCAACATATCTCCGTCGAACTTTGTGAAGAGCATCAAGAACGATTCCCCGGCTGAGCAGTAATCAATACTTCAGTCCCATATTCCACATAGTGAAGGACCAGGAATCCGCCTGCTCCTGTAGGGTCTTGCTCAGGGGCTTGCCGGAGCCGTGTCCGGCATCGGTCTCTATCTGGATGAGCTTGACCCTGTCTCCGGTGTCGGAAGCCTGGAGCGTGGCCGCATACTTGAAGGAGTGCGCGGGCACCACCCTGTCGTCGTGGTCTGCGGTAGTTACCAGAACGGCCGGATAGGGCGTGCCGTCGTTGCGGATGTTGTGGAGCGGGGAATATGCATACAGGTAGCTGAACATCTCGGGGCCATCGGCGCTTGTGCCGTAGTCGGAAGCCCAGTTCCAGCCAATGGTGAAGCGGTGGTAGCGGAGCATATCCATTACGCCCACGGCCGGCAGGGCCACGGCAAAGAGGTCTGGCCTCTGGTTGATCACGGCGCCTACAAGGAGGCCGCCGTTGGAGGCTCCGGAGAGGCACATCCTGGAGGGATTGGTCCATCCTTCGGAGATGAGGTATTCGGCTGCGGCTATGCAGTCGTCAAAGACGTTCTGCTTTCGAAGTAGGGTTCCCTGAAGATGCCACTCCTCTCCGTACTCGCCGCCTCCGCGGAGGCATACGCTTGCGTATATGCCGCCGTTCTCCAGGAACGGGATCCGGTAAACGGAGAAGCCTGGGGTGACGCTTATGTCAAAGCCGCCGTAGCCGTAGAGGTAAACGGGGTTGTCGCCATTCTTTTCAAGGCCTTTCCTGTAGGTCAGGAACATAGGGATGCGTGTGCCGTCCTTGCTCTTGAAGAAGACTTCTTCACAGACGAAATCTTCCGGGGTGAAGTCTATCGTGGGGGCGAAGTACTTCTCGGATTGACCGGTGGCCACGTCCATGCTGTAAACCGTGGACGGGAAGGTGAAAGACGCAAAACTGTACCAGGTGCCCTTCTCGCGGAAGTCTCCGGAGATGGAAACCGAGCCGAATGTAGGAAGTTCCAGGTCATATTGGCGGTTTCCGTCAATGTCATAGACCGTCACGTGGTCCGATCCGTCCTTGCTGTAAGTCACCGCTATCCTTCCTTCCACAAAATCCACTGCGGAGACGGCATCCTGGCTTTCCGGGATCAGTACCTCCCAGTCCTGGATGCGGGGATTGTTGACATTGCCCCGCATTATCCTGCCTTTGGGAGCGCCGTAATTGGTATATACGTAGAAGTTCTCCCCTACGGTTTCGTAAACGGTATATTCGTATGCATCGTCATAGGCGATGACTTCGAATGCCGGGTTGGGGTTCTGCAAATCCCTGAAGAACAGCCTGTTGCCGTTTCCGCCACCGGATTCGTACACATACATATACCTTTCCGACGCATCCACATCTCCCTGATAGAAGCGCTGGGGGTCATAGTAGTTCCTGAAAGCCAGCTGGTCCTTTTCCTGGGGATCGCCAATCTTGTGATAGTACACCAGGTGATGGGTGTTCTTGCCGGAACGCTCTTCGCCTTCTTTGGGGGCGGGATAAGCACTGTAGTAGAACCCGTCTCCCTTCCAGGAGGCTCCGGTGAACTTGGCCCACATTATATGGTCCGGGAGGCGTTCCCCCGTCTGGAGGTCCATTACATATATCTCGGTCCAGTCGCTGCCGCTGCGGGAAACGGTATAGGCCATATACTT
>JAGCYZ010000028.1 GCA_017960545.1 Bacteroidales bacterium | reverse complement strand
GGCCAGGAACGACACGTCCTGCCAACGCACGGAAAGGTCGGTGACCAGGTTGAAAGAGGTGGCGTAACCCGCCTCCGGCATATCTCCCTTAACCTTTACGCTGCGGCTGAGAGTCAGGTCTCCGGAGGCCCTGCTCCAGGTGTCCTCAACGTCAAATACAACGCCGGACACTTCTATCTGCGCCGCCGCAACCATCGCATCCTTTGATTTGGCAAGCGATGAATACGGGGCAAAGAAATCAGTGGCAAGGCTGTCGTGCCAGATCTGCACCTGAACGGGCGCCACCTGGCTCACGAGCCTTCCGGAAGGGGTGGAGAGCGCAACTCCCCACTCATTTTCCCCGCTCTTGACAAAGATGTCTTCGGGAGCGTTGGAAGAACACGAAATGGCAACCATTACAGTTGCCATAAGAATGAAAAAACGATTCATATGTATTAATTAGTGGCGTCGTTAAATCAACGGCTCCGCCGTCATCAGCTCGGGCTGTGGGATGCCCATAAGCTTGAGGATGGTAGGAGCCACGTTGCAAAGCGCACCGTCCTTTACCTCCTTTACGGAAGGCTCGTTGATGACGATGAACTGTACCTCGTTGAGGGAGTGGGCGGTGTTGGGGCTGCCGTCGTCGTTCACTGCGTAGTCTGCATTTCCGTGGTCTGCGGTAAGGAGGACTACGTAGTCGTGGTTGATGGCTGCCGTAACAACGGCCTCAACGCATCCGTCAATGCATCCTACGGCGTTCTTAATGGCCTTGTAAACGCCTGTGTGGCCAACCATGTCGCCGTTGGCGAAGTTCAGGATTATCATATCGTTCTTCTCCGTACGGATGGCGTCAACCAGTTTGTTGGTAACCTCAATTGCGCTCATCTCAGGCTGCAGGTCATAGGTGGCAACCTTGGGAGAGTTCACAAGGATGCGGTCCTCGTTCTGGAACGGGGTCTCGCGGCCGCCGTTGAAGAAGAAGGTCACGTGGGCGTATTTCTCGGTCTCGGCAATGCGGAGCTGGTTCTTTCCGGCATTGGCAACCGTCTCTCCAAGGGTCTGGACAACCTCTTCCTTGTCAAAGAGGATGTGGAGGCCGGTGAATGAAGCGTCGTAAGGAGTGAGGCAGCAATAGTACAGGGGGATGGTGTGCATACCCTCGTCCGGCATATCGTTCTGGGTGAGGACGTTGGTGAGCTCGCGGGCGCGGTCGTTGCGGAAGTTGAAGAAGATTATGGCGTCGCCTTCCTCAATCTTGGCCTTGGGCTCGCCGTTGGCGCGGGTGATTACTATAGGCTTTACGAACTCGTCAGTGACGTCTGCGTCGTAGGAGGCCTGGATGCCCTCTGCTGCAGAGAAGAACTTGTCTCCCTTGCCTTCAACCAACATATCGTATGCATCCTTGATGCGGTTCCACCTCTTGTCGCGGTCCATAGCGTAGAAACGGCCGCATACTGTGGCAATCTCTCCTGTGGATTCCGCCATCTTGGCCTCGAGCTGCTCAAGGTAACCCTTGCCGCTGCGCGGGTCAGTGTCGCGTCCGTCCATAAAGCAGTGCACGAATACATTCTCAAGGCCCTGCTTCTTGGCCTCTGCCAGGAACTCGTAAAGGTGCTCGAGGGATGAATGTACGCCTCCGTCAGAGGTAAGGCCCATAAAATGGAGTTTCTTGCCATTCATCTTTACATATTCGTAAGCGGCCTTGATCTCCTTGTTCTCCATAAGGGCGTGCTTCCTGCAGGCTATGTTTATCTTTACCAGGTCCTGGTAAACGACGCGTCCGGCGCCCAGGTTCATATGTCCAACCTCAGAGTTTCCCATCTGTCCGTCAGGAAGGCCTACATATTCTCCGCAGGCCTGCAGATGTGAGAACGGGTATTTTGCCCTGAGTGAATCTATGAATGGCGTTCCCTGTGTATATATGGCGTTGGAAGCATCTTTACGGCCTTCTCCCCAGCCGTCCAGGATCATAAGAAGAACTTTTCTGTTCATATCGTATTATTTGTTATATTTGCTTTAATAAAATCACGCAAATTTACACAATATGAAACGAAAAAAGAATCCCTCCAAGATGGGAAAATCCAGAAAACCAAGAAAATCATTCAGCATTCTGACGGGAAAGGTTCAGATGACCCGGGACGGATTCGTTTTCGTGATTGTCGAAGGGGAAGACGACGATGTCTTTGTAAAGGCTTCCAAGACCAGGCACGCCCTTCACGGGGACATTGTGAAGGTTGCTGTCACCAAAGAAAAGTCCGACAGGCAGCGCCGTGAGGGAGAGATTGTAGAGATTGTGGAGCATTCCAAGATACCGTTCGTGGGCATCCTCCACATTGCCGGATTCCAGGCCTGGGTGCTTATGCAGTCCCGCACAATGCCCTACGACATCCTCATAGACTTAGAAGAGGTCAAGGCAAAGGGAATCAAGAGCGGAATGAAGGTGGCCGCCGCGGTGGACGGCTGGGACCGCAAGGCTACGGCCCCGTTCGGCCACATAGTGGACGTGCTGGGCAAGCCGGGAGAGAACGAGACGGAGATGCACGCCATACTCGCGGAATTCGGCCTTCCTTACCGCTTTGAGGAGGACGTAGAGAAAGAAGCGGCCGCCATAAAGCCCAATATCACCCCTGATGACATCAAGGGACGCCGCGACTTCCGCGACACCTTCACCTTCACCATCGACCCTGCGGACGCCAAGGACTTTGACGACGCCCTGTCTTACAAGCCCCTTGACAACGGCCTCATCGAGGTGGGCGTCCACATTGCGGACGTTTCATATTATGTAAAGCCCGATACGCTCATAGACAAAGAAGCCCAGGCGCGCGGCACATCCGTATATCTGGTTGACCGCACCGTGCCTATGCTGCCGGAAAAGCTCTGCAACAACCTGTGCTCCCTGCGCCCCGGAGAGGACAAGCTCACCTTCTCCGCCGTATTCGAGATGACGCCCAAGGGCAAGGTGGTTAACCGCTGGTTCGGCCGCACCATAATCTGCTCCGACCACCGCCTGGACTACGACCAGGCTCAGGTCATCATAGAAAAGGCGGCCTCCCCTGCCGAAGACTATGAGCCGGAGTTGCTGGACACTGCAATCTCCACCCTCTGGGGCATTGCCAAGATCCTGAGGGAAAAGCGCTTCAAGCTTGGAGCCATCAGCTTTGAAAGGCCTGAGATGAAGGTGGAAGTGGACTCCAACGGAAAGCCCCTCCGCGTTTACCAGAAAATCTCCAAGGAGGCCAACTGGCTCATAGAGGAATTCATGCTCCTGGCAAACCGCTCCGTGGCGGAATTCGTAGCCGCAAAGGGCAAGACAATGGTTTACCGTATCCACGCGGAGCCCAACGAGCAGAAGATAATGGACCTGAAGGCCTTTGCAAAGAACTTCGGCTACAAGATGGGCGACATATCCAACCCCAAGGCCGTGGCAGGATCCCTGAACGAACTCCTTGACAAGGCAAAGGGGACGCCGGAGCACGACGCCCTTGAACTGCTGTCTCTCAGGGCGATGTCAAAGGCCATATACAGCACCGAAAACATCGGCCACTACGGCCTCGCCTTCCCCTGCTACACCCATTTCACTTCACCTATCCGCCGCTACCCTGACACTATGGTGCACCGCCTCCTGGGCCTTTATCTGGACGATGCCAAGAGCCAAAGCCAGGATTACTACGAGAAGCAGTGCAAGCACGCCTCGGAGCGTGAAGCCCTTGCCGCCGATGCGGAGAGGGCCAGCATCAAGTACAAGCTGGTGGAGTTTATGATGGACAAGATAGGCCAGGAATTCGACGGCACCGTATCCGGAATAACGGAATGGGGAATGTACGTGGAAATAGCCCCTACAAAGATAGAGGGTATGGTTCCGCTCCGCGAAATCCGTTCGGACTTCTTTGAGTTTGACGAGAAGCGCTACCGCCTTGTAGGAAAGAGAACGCACAAGGTGTTCCTTTTGGGAGACCCTGTGCGTATTCGTGTAAAAGACGCAAACCTGGAGCAGAAGCTCCTGGATTACGAACTGGTGGAGGAGATCTAAAGCAGGCCCCTTCCCCTGAGGAACGGCTCTGACTGGGGCTCCCTGCCGCGGAACTGCTTGAACAGGGTCATAGCCTCTTCTGAACCGCCTTTCTCAAGGAAGGTCTCCTTGAACTTCTTGGCAAGCGCCTTGTCCCATACTCCGTTGGGGGATTCCTCGAAGGCTGCGAAAGCGTCCTTGTCAATAACCTCCGCCCACAGATAACCGTAGTAACCTGCGCTGTAACCGCCGCCAAAGATGTGGTTGAAGTATGATGTGCGGTAGCGGGGGATAATCTCGTCAATCAAGCCCATCTCCTTGCATACCTTTGCCTCGAATTCGTCAATGTCAATGCCTTCGAAGCTGGTAAGCTCGTGCCATTTCATATCGAGGATTGAAGCGGCGCAGAGCTCGGTGGTGGTAAAGCCCTGGTTGAACTTGGAAGAACTGATGATCTTGTCTACAAGTTCCTGGGGGATGACCTCTCCGGTCTGGTAGTGCTTGGCGTACTGGGCCAGCAGTTCGGGCTGGAAAGCCCAGTTCTCGTTGAACTGTGAGAAGGTCTCCACAAAGTCACGGGTGACGCTGGTGCCGCTGACGGAAGGATAGTGGCACTTGGTAAGGAGTCCGTGAAGGGCGTGGCCGAACTCGTGGAAAGCGGTCTCAACCTCGTCAACGGTGAGAAGGGCTACGCCGTTCTCGTCAGGAGAAGTGAAGTTTGCAACGTTGCAGATGATGGGGCGAACCTCCTTGCCATCGGCATCGAAGTACTGGTCGCGGAAATTGTTCATCCAGGCTCCGCCCCTCTTGCTTGAACGGGGGAAATAGTCGCTGGAGAAGATCCCAAGCAGGTTGCCGTTCTCATCGGTCACTTTGTAAACGATTACCTCAGGGTTGTATTTAGGCGCGTCCGGCAGTTCCTCTACATTAATTCCGTAAAGGGTCTTGGCGGCCAGGAAAACGCCCTTGCGCACGTTGTTCACCTCAAAATAAGGCTTGGTCATATTCTCGTCCAAGGCATACTTCTGCTGGCGCACTTTCTCAGAATAGTACCACCAGTCCCAAGGCTCAATCTTGAAACCGGCAATCTTTTCCATATCGGCCACCTCTTCCTTTGCCCTGGCGACGGCCGCTTTCATTATTCCATCAAGGAACTCGTCCACGGTCTGGTGGTCGTGAGCCATCTTGTTTTCCAGAAGGAAGTCTGCGGAGTTGTCATACCCCATAAGCTTGGCCTTGCGGAGGCGGAGGTCCATAAGCTTGAGGAAAAGCTCGCGGTTGTCATATTCGTTTCCGTTATGTCCCCTGGAAGAATAAGCCTTGAACATACGCTCGCGCAGGGCCCTGTCCTCGGTGGTGGTCATAGCGGTAGGATATGCGGAAACTGAGATGCCGAATTCGTCCTTGAAGGCGTTGTTCTCTGCAAGGAGGTTGGTGCTCAGTTTGTTGCTCACGGTAGACATCTCCGTGTTAATCTTGCGGAGTTCCTCCTGGTCTGCGTCGCTGAGCCCGATACCGTTGCGGTCAAAGGCTTCATAAAGTTTCTTGAGAACCATCTGCTGCTCGCGGGTAAGGCCGCTCTGGTCTGCGTTGTAGATGGCCGCAACCCTCTGGTACAGCTTCTTGTTCATATAGATGTTGTCGCTGTGCTGGGACTGGAGAGGAGTCACCTCCTCTATCAATGCTTCCATCTCCGGAGAGTTCTCAGTCTCCGAGAGGTTGTAAAGCACACCCATAACCTTGGTAAGCAGGCTGCCGGAAAGTTCCAGCGCCGCTACGGTATTCTCAAAGGTTGGAGCCGCAGGGTTGTCAACGATGGCCTGTACTTCGGCTTCGTGCTGGGCTATTCCAGCCTTGATTGCAGGCATATAGTGCTCTATCTTAATCTTGTCGAACGGGGGTATCCCGTAGGGGGTGTCCCACTCCTGCATAAAAGGATTCTGCTCCTTTGGTGCGCAGGAAGCCAATGCTAATGCTGCTGCCACAATAATTAATGCTTTTTTCATCTTGATACTATGATAAATGTTGGATAATGGTCACTGTAACCGTTTATGAATTCCCCGCCGGAGAATGTCCTGTAAGGAGTGCCTGCGTAACGGCCGCTCTGCTGGGTGAGGAAGTCTGCGTTAAAGACTTTTCCATAGTACTTCCCGGCCTCTATCTTCTGGATCCTGAGGCCTCCCTTTGGGGCGTTGGCAAGGGCGTTGTTCACCAGTATCTGGTCGAATATCTGCCACTGGCCGCGGTACTCCATAGAGCCGTACCCTGCCTTGAGCATTGACAGGAAGGGGTTGAAGAAATCATCGTCGTCCAGTTCCTCAAGCTTTTCCTTCCCGTTGAGGAAGTCTGTCATGCTCTCGTCAGTAGGATCGTCGTTCATATCGCCCATCACGGCTATCTTTATGCCGGGATACTTGTTCTGGAGGGCCATTGCGTCTTTGTAGATTATCTCCGCTCCCCTGTTGCGCAGGTCCGCCGGCTTGTCGTTCACGCGGGAAGGAAGGTGCGCCACATATACGGCGAAGGGCTCGCCCTGGAGCTGCCCGCGCACCATAAGCACGTCGCGGGTGCTGAAGGACCTCTGCTCCTCGCGTGTCATATAGAAGTCTATGCGGGAATTCCTGAAATCGTATGGGATTGACTTGACTTCCTGTACCTGGAAGACGTCAGGCCTGTAAATGAGGCCCACGTCAATGCCGCGGCCGTCGCCGCCCTCCTCAAGGATACACTTGTATCCTGAGTCCTGCAGCTCCGGCTGCGCAATTAGGTCGGAAAGGGCGCGAATGTTCTCCACTTCTGCAACGCCCAGGATAGCGTGGTACTGGCCGTTGTACTCAGCCATAGCCTTTATTGCGGAGGCCATGTTGTGAAGTTTCTTCTGATACTTGTCCTCCGTCCACTGGTTCTCTCCGTCAGGCAGGTAGGCGGCATCGTTTATGCGCGGATCGTCCACCGTGTCAAACAGGTTCTCCACGTTGTAGAAGCCTATGACAAGGCTGCCGTCAGGATAGGAAGGCTTGGTCTGCCCAAAACTCCTTAGCGCGAAAAGTATCAGGCAGCCCAACGCGCAGACTATTACAAGGGAGAGGAGGCTTTTGATAATTCTTTTCATAATATAAATACCAGAATTACTTTAACATCCTATTCCACCACCAATCATCTGTCTTAGGATCCTTTGCTTCAACAACACTTTCTACGGCATCGGGAAGGTTGTGGAAGAAATCTTCTCCCGTCAGTTCCTCAAGCTGGTCTATTGAAACCGCCAGGCTCTGGTCAATTTTCTTCTGGGAGTACTCGCGGTGCTCCAGCCAGAATCCAATTGCGTTATAACTGCCCTGATATACCCTCAGCAGAGCCTTATAGTAATGGGTTGGTACCGTCACACTCTTCCCTTCATTGTCCTTTACGGTTGTAACGCTGTCGTCAACTACGCATCCTGTAACCACATAGAGAGTATCGGTATCGTATTGTTTATCAGGCCACGACCACTCTCGGACATTTTGTTCAAGATTCGCCCAGAGCTGGCCGTTGAGAGCGCTGAGCTGGGGAGTCATATTGGTATAGTAGAAGGTCTTTACATTGGACTCATAGCAGAGGCGGTCGGCTGAAGGGATCTGATGGCCGCGGTCATAGGTATTGCCGTCGGAAGAAGTGTATGTCCTGTCCAGAACAGGCTGCTCACTGCTCTTGAGAAGCTTATCGAGGCCCCACCTGTCGGTTCTGGTGCCATATCCCCAGGCCTTGCGGTAAAGCGGATAGGCAACCCAGCGTGCGACAAGGTGGTGGCGGTCCCAATACATTGAGTAGTTCCTGGTTTCCTGGCTCCCTATGAACATAGTATGATGCAGGAACTGGTGCTCATCATCTTCAGATGTGGCAGGGAGCTCCAGCCACGGCTCGGAGGAACTGTTGGCCTTGTAATCGGCATATTCCCTTTGAGGAGTCGGATGCGGGATATGGGACTCATAATATGCAGGCTGGAGGTTGCCGCCGGCCTGAGGCTCTCCGTGGTACTGGGAACGCTGGGTTATGAATGTCAGTTCATCCCCTTCCTTGAGGCTCAGTTGGGCAAAGGTCTGGTTGTTATTGCCCTCGCTGTACTCCCTGGTCATTCCATAGACGAACACTTCCCCGGTATCATCCTTTATATAGAAGTTTCCGTACGCCTTGGCCGTATTGTCACAAATCTGGGTGATTATTCCGGTTAGCCTGTACCATTCTCCCGTATCCGGAGCCTTAGAGATGAACTCGGAAACGGTAAGGGTTTCAAATTGGGGAACCCCCTGCTGGTTAACGGACACTTCCTTGCTTAGGTCTCCCATTGTGAAGGTCACCTTGCCCGTGCGGGCGTCATCCGCATTGGCTTCCACCGTAATGGTTATGGATTGGCTCTTGTCAGAGCCCTGTCCGGAAACAGGGCTTATGGTAATCCAGGGTGCGTTGGCCGATGCCGTCCAGGCTTCCGTGGCCTTGAATGAGAGAGCCTTTGTCTCACCCTTGGCAAGCATTGAAACGGACGTCGCTGACACCGTCAGTTCCTTTGGAACCTGGTAGCCTTCCTGGCTTATTGCCAGCTTTGTAGTCACCGTGTTGCTGCCTTTGCCGGTAAAGGTAACCGTTGCGCTGCGCGCATCGCCTTTGTTTGCCTGAACCGTCACTTTAACCACGGCGCCGCTCCTGGAGACGCCTCCGCTGGTAATGCTGACATTGGCCCAGTCAGCATCGGACTGGGCGGTCCAGTTGCAGTTGGTGGTTACGGTAACCTCCTTGCTTTCCGCCGCGCTGGTGAAAGAAAGGCTTGCCGGGGAGACCGAAACGGATGCGGCCTCCTGCTGCTGGCCGGATCCGTTGTTCTCCGGCTCGCTGCAGGCAACGAGCACTGAAAAGGCTGTCAGGACAGCTATTGTAAAATGTCTGAGTTTCATAAAGGATAAGTAATCTTGTATCCTTCAAATATAGATAAATATGCTTAAAAATAAAAGGCGCAAAGCATCTACACCCTGCGCCTTTTGATTATTACAGATTAACTTTTTACTCTGCGTATTTGATAACTATAGAATCCAGGTAACCTGCGTATGTGCTTGTGTCGGCAAGTTTGAAATATGTGTAATTGCCGGCGGAAAGGTCATACGTAGTGGATGTGGAATTGGAGGTTCCCTCGATTACAGTCTCCGGGTTCTCTGCGGTACCTGCATAAAGTGTGTAGTTGGTAGCATAGAATCCGTCTCCCTTGGTTATGATAACCTTCACGATCTTCTTTCCAAGAGGAGCCTTGTTGGCAAGATAGCTGACAGACTTCTTGAACTGAATGCCTTCCTTGGAGCCGGTGCCCTTTGCATAGCAAGCCACCTGGTTTGCAATGAAAGTGAAACCGCCGATGGTGATCTCTTCATCGTCACCATACTTGGAAGGAACGTCGTCCTGGGTTACTGTGATGGTAGGGAGCGGAGCGGCAACCACAACCTTGCAGGTAGCCTCAGCGGCGGTATAGTTGCCTTCTGCGGGAGCTGTAAGGGTAATGGTGGCCTCGCCGGTCTTGAGTCCGGTAACGGTTCCGTCTGCGCTGACAGTGGCGACGGTCTCGTCAGAAGACTTGTAGGTGATGGCTGCACCGCTGTTGACGGTTGCGCCCAATGCTGCAGTGCCTTCGTTCTCAACCTCGAGTGTTGCGGGAACTGTGATTGCTCCACCTATCTTGGTAGCGGTGAAGTCTTCGTTAGCCCAAACGCCAAGCTGCTTCTTGCCGTTGTTGTAGCAAGGGATGGCGATGAGGTCACCCTCAGAGTTGGTGGTGATGACAATCTTGTTGTTAACCTTTGCATACAGGTCGATGCTGGAATCGCCCTGGGCAAGCTTTCCGTTCCTGTCGCCGATGGCCATGCCGTCGGTGATGGTAACACCCTCGATCTTGACTACGCGGCTTACATATTTTGCGAAGTCCTTGATAAGGTCTGCAAGGGTTACTGTAAGGACTACAGGGTCGCCTGAAGACTTGACAGCCTCGGAATCATCCCAGGATGTAAGCTCGGGAGCTCCACCGTACATAGTGCCCTTTCCGGAGATCTTTCCTGTGAAGGCATCTCCAACCTTGAGTCCGTGTCCGCTCTTGTAAAGCAGGATACCGGCCTTGCCGTCATCGATGAAGGCGTTGTTTCCGTTTACATAGGAAACCACTGCGTTTGTGAGTTCAGCCTCATAGTCAGTGCTTGTTCCGGTAAGCTCGCACCAGGCGTTGAGGTCTGCTACGGACTTGATAGGAGCGGCCTGAACCAGTTCTACTATTGTATTGGTGGTCTCACCAATAATCTGGAACTGTGCGGTACGTGCGGCACCGGTGTTGGCGGAAAGGCTTATTTCAATGTTGCCGTTGTTTGTTCCGGCAGGGGTGAAATCCTTAACCCAGGAATCGTGGTTCCTAACTTTCCAGGACCTGTTGGCTGTCACAGGAATCTTTGCTGTTGCAGCGCCTGCAAGGACGAATGTCTTCTCGGGTGCGAAGAGTTCCTCTCCGGTAGGCTCGGCCTGGTCCATATAGAGCAGAGGCAGGACGTATCCGGCAGCCACTGTAGGCCATGCGCCAAAGTCCTTGTACTGGGCATTGTCGTACTGGAGGATCCTGTCACCGGCGGAGATGTTCTTGAGAGTGGCCTCTCCCTTGTCGTTGAAGTCGAGGGTCCAGGTGCTTGCCTTGCTGATGTCGGTGGTCAGATAGAAGTTGGCGTAACTTGCGCTCTGGTAGATATAAGCTCCGTTAGGCTGCTTGATGGCATAACCGTCCTCAACAGGCTCCAGCTTGTGGCTCAGGGAACCGTTGTTCATTACGATAACTCCGTTCTCGTCCGGAGTGACCTTGGTGGTATAACCGTAAGCATAGGAGTTGTCATCCTTGCCTGCACCAATGTTCATAGCGGCCTGGAGGTCTCCTCCAAGGTCGAATAAGATAAGGAATGTGACCTCGGGGTCAACTTCGGCTACAGACTTTATCTGCTTGTAGTTCTTGGTGGCGTCCAGTCCGGCTTCACCGTTCTGGTTTATGTTGACGGAAAACCTCTTGTCACCTGCACCGCAGAATGCCACTACGTCAGCCCTGGGGGCGTTGAGCTCATTCCACTGGTCAAGGTTCTTGGCTGCGGAAATCTTAACGGTAGTGTTGCCGCTGCCGTGGGAAGGGGTTACGGTAACCCAGTCAGGAGCATAGGCGTACCAGTCTCCGTCTGCAGAAAGGTTCACTGTAACCTCCTGGGGAGTTGCGCCGTCAAAGTTGATGGCGGTCTGGTCTGCGGACAATGCAAGTGCGAGCACGTCGCCGGCCTGCTGGCAGGAAGCGAGCAGGGTTATGCCGGCGGCTATTGCGAATATTGCTTTAAATATCTTTTTCATAATCTCTTTTCCTCACTGGTTTAGTTGAACATATAACGGAGACCGAGCTGGATCTGCCAGGTATTATAGATAGAAGAAGAATACCTGTAGGTGTGGTCGCTGTTACCGGAGAAGGAATAAATAGGAGCTACAGTAGAGCTGATTGACTCTGCGTTGGTGCAGTGGAGAATCTTGCCGCTGTTGCAATCGAGGGTGCTGGGAACGCCCCACTTGGGATTGAACAGGTTGTTGAAGTTCAGGAAGTCAACAGAGAACTGGAACTTGTGAACTGACTTGCCGGTCTTGAACTGGAAGTCCTGGGCAACACGGAGGTCGAAGTGGTGAACCCAGGGAGCACGGGCGCTGTAAGCCTCGGCGTACTGTCCCTTGTGGCTGCGGAGGTAGTTGTCCTGCTGAACGAAGTTCCAGAATGCCTGCATATCGTCAGCGGAAGCCCATTTGAGCTCGTCCGGTGTGTTGGGGATGTAGATGAGGTCGTAAGCAGAGCCGTCGCCGTTGATGTCTGCGTCATACAGGAAGGAATATCCGTTGGAAGAATAACCTTCGTACATCAGGGAAACGTGGGTGTCGAAGCCTATGCGGGTCCTGTTGGTCCAGTTGATGGAACCGATGACACGGTCAGGAACTACGTAAGAAGACCTCTGAAGGGTGGCGAACTCAGGTCCGTTCACTGTGTAGAGGGAGGTGTATGCAGAGGAAGCTGCGCTACCGGGCATACCGGTGATCTCCTTGGACTCAGTGCGGGTGTAGGCTGCCATTATGCTGAGGTTCTCAAGAGGCTGGGCGTTTATGGTTACGTTGGCTGAATAGCCGTAGCCTTCCCTTGTGTTGGTAAGAACGAATGCATTGGTTCCCTGATACTTATGGTTTACAGGGTAGATGAGGCGGTTGTCAGCGCCAGGCATCCTGTCCCAACTGTCAGATGGCATTATGTTGTAGTTTGTAAGCTTAACTCCGTAGATGGTCTTGTTGAAGATACCTTCGGCAGTAACGGTCAGAGGGAAGCTTACAGGAAGCTGATAGTCGAATGCGAGTGAAACCTTTGCGGTTGTAGGGATCTTGAAGTTGGGATCCACGCCGTCAACCTCGCTTCCGATAACACCGTCTTTAGGATCGATGGTCTTGGGGAACATTGTAGGATCCAGAGAGTTCATCTTGTCCAGGAGGGCTGCCTTGTCAGTGATGATAGGACCTGCGAAAGCAGCAAGGAGAGGATCCGGTGTGCTGTTCTTACCCTTCCAGGTGGTGGAGATCCTGGCCACATTCTGAATCATATTGGAGTTGGTAGGCATATTGGTGAAGAACACCAGTGAAGGAAGCCTTGAGAAGAGGCCGGCGCCTCCGCGGATCTTCAGGGTGCTGTCTCCGAATACGTCCCAGGAGAAGCCTACACGTGGAGAAGTTGTCACGTGGTTTGCAGGCCATACACCTGTGTCGATGTGCCTTCCGCCGTAGTCGAGGGCCTTGATGGCGTTGTTTGTCATAATGTCCTTCTCGTCAAAGGCTAGCAGGTCGAAGCGTGCGCCGTAGGTGAGCTTGAAGTTCTTGCCTATTGACCACTCGTCCTGAAGGTATGCACCGAACTGGTTGAAAGTAATCTGGGCGGTAGGGTTAGGGTTGCCGTTATAACCGTAGGTAAGGGCGATGGTTTCAGGAGCTGCCTGGTTGTAGAAGTCCTCAAGGCTCTTGTAACGGTAGTAACCTGTTCCGTTACGCATATATGCGTTGTTTGCAAACTGGTGCTCGTAGCTCAGACCCACAAGGAAGTGGTGGTTGCCAAGGTCCAGGGTGAAGTCGTCCTTTGCAGTAAGGGTGTTGTTGTAAACGCCGTTGTTGTAAGTGAAGAGCTCGTATCCTGCTGAGATGTAAGGCATAATGGTTCCGGCTGTATCGGCGGTGCCGTCAAGGATGTCGATGAACGGGAACTCTGAAGAGGTTGATCCACGGACGTCGGCGATCATTGTGTAGGTTGCCAGGAACTGGTTGTGCATATTCTCGCCAATGCGGCTGTTGAGGTCAAGTGACCAGGTGTTAACGTTGTTCTGTGCGTTGTAGCAAGAGTTAACGTAAGCCATACCATACTGTGAGAGACGGTTTCCTGAAGCACGTGAGATGGCGTTTGAAGAAGAACCGTTGGTCTGCTGCCAGTAAAGGTTCTGGGTGTAGTTGTAACGGAGGGCGAGACGGTTCCTCTCGTTGATGTTCCAGTCAACACGTACAAGGACCTTCTTGTTGGTCTCTGTTCCAGGATAGTTTGTCCAGGAACCGGTGTCGTATCCATAAGTGTCCTTCAAATACTTGGAAACGCCCTCGAGGTCGGAAAGCTTGGTCCTGGAGATGTATTTATTAGGATCTGCAACTCCGTCGGTGGAGCCTCTCCACTGGTTCATTGAAGACGGTGACACGGTGTACTCTCCGCTGAGGAAGAAGAACAGCTTGTTCTTGATGATAGGGCCACCCACGGTGAATCCGTAAACGTTCTTCTGGTCTTCCTCGATCCTGTCAAGCTTGTTCTTGTCAGGATCTATGATTCCACGCATCTTGTTGTTGAAGTAATACGTGTAGGCGGTACCCTTGACAGTGTTCGTTCCGGACTTGGTGATTGCGTTCACGCTGGCGCCGATGAAGTTTGTCTGGCGCACGTCGTAAGGGGCGATCACAACCTGAACCTCCTGGAAAGCATCCATTGAGATAGGGTTGCCGCCTCCGGGGAGGTTTGCGGAAAGACCGAAGTTGTTGTTGAAGTTTGCTCCGTCCACAGTAAAGTTGGTTGAACGGCCGTCGGCACCGGCGAAGCTCATTCCATTTGCATAAGGAGAGAGCTTTGCGATATCCTGGATGCTGCGGTTCACGCTAGGGAGCTCTTCCATCTGTGAGAGGGAGATGTTGGTTCCTGCACCGGTCTTGGTGGTGGTGAACTTGGATGTTGAAGCCACTACAACAACCTCGTTGAGCTGCTCGGAGCTCTTCAGGTTGGCGTTGATGGTATAAATCTCACCCAAGAGGAGGGTCACGTCATTGTGCACCTCCGTAGCCATACCAATGAATGAAATCTCCACTTTGTATGGACCGCCGGAGCGCATACCGGTGATGGTATAGCGACCGTCGTTGTTGGTGATTGCATAGTACTGGGTTCCGGAAGGCTCGTGGACTGCTACAACAGCAGCACCGATGAGGGGCTCTCCGAACTCATCTGCAATCTGTCCGCTCATGCTGGATGTGGTTACCTGTGCATAGGCGGCCAATCCGGCGAATAATGTCGCAAAAGCGAGCAAGAAACGTTTCATTTGATTGT